>JBAXBD010000099.1:0-12933 GCA_037142165.1 Schlesneria sp.
TCTTGCTGGTTCATCGTTTGCCGACCTTGATCTTGTAATCGTCGGAGACGTTCCACCCGACCGATTCACCGACGCCGCCTGGCAGTTATTGTTAAAATTTGTTTCCGAAGGAGGAACTGTCGTTCTTTCTGCAGGACAAAAACATATGCCGCTTGGACATCGTTCCGCTTCGCTGGATCAGTTGTTACCCATCACGAAACTGGTCCCCGTCAGTCTTGTCGACAAGACACAGGAAGAAGCCCCCAGGTCTCGTGGCCTTCCGCTACAACTGAATGCCGACGGTGAACAGCAGCCAATGCTGCAGTTTGCTCAAGAACTTGTCCAGAACGTCGCGATCTGGAAAGGTCTTCCGGGCCAGATGTGGGCCATGCTCGGCGAAGCAAAACCAGGTTCGACCGTCTGGACGACGACGCTGGTCCCTGCCGGACGGGTGGATGGCTTGACCACCGATCGCAAGTTTGGAGTCATCATTCATCAGTTCGTCGGGTCGGGACAAGTTGTCTGGCTTGGAATCGACGCAACCTGGCGCTGGCGATATCGCGTCGGCGACAAATATCATCATCGCTTCTGGGCGCAGCTCGCCAGATGGGCCGCGACAAACAAGATGTCGGCCGGTACCGATTTTGTCAGGTTTGGTGCCGAAAAAGCCAATATCGAAGTCGGACAGCCTGCCTCCTTTCGGGCTCGTTGGACGCCATCTTTTTTACTGAAATTCCCCAAGCTGAAAGCACGTGCTGAACTGTTTCGACGAGGCGACCAGAACGATCAGTCCTTCACCACAATTGATCTGACACCTGTCAAAGGACAGCCACTTCAGCACGAAGGACGAGCCCTCTCTTTGCCGCCCGGTGAATACCAGGTCCGCCTGACTGCCGAACAGGCGATCCTTGGCGAGAAAATGATCGAAACAACGTTGTATGTCGACGACAAACCGAGTGTTGAACTCGGCGATCTCAGTGCCAACAAAGATCTGCTGACTCAAATTGCTGACGCCAGTGGTGGTCGACTATTTTTACCGGACGAAGTCCGTGATTTGCCAAAACTGTTTAAAAAAGTCGAATCGACGACGACCCATTACGAGGAATTGACCCTCTGGGATCGATGGCCGTGGCTGGCAATCATTTTCACGCTCATGATGACCGAATGGGTCACGCGAAAATTAAACGGACTTCCGTGACGTGATCATCATGCAAAACCACAACTTCACCTGGGACATTTTTTGCAAAGTCGTTGATAACTACGGAGACATCGGCGTTTGCTGGCGACTGGCCCGGCAGTTAGCAGACGAATACGACGCGGACATTCGATTGTGGGTCGACAACCTCAACACATTCGCACAACTGAGTCCCTCGATTGTGACAGATGCCGACGTTCAACATCTGGATGGGATGGAAATCCATCGCTGGCGAGCCGATTTTCCCTCACTCGACGCCGCCGATGTCGTTATCGAAGCTTTCGCGTGCGAACTTCCGGAGAGTTACATTGAAGCAATGGCAGAACGAAAAACGGCTCCGGTCTGGATCAATCTGGAATACCTGAGCGCCGAAGCATGGGTCGACGATAGCCACTTGCTGGCATCGCCTCACAGGAATCTTCCTCTGAAAAAGCATTTTTTCTTTCCCGGGTTTACCCCCGCAACGGGAGGCCTGATTCGTGAACGAGACCTCCTTTCCGTACGTTCAAACTTCAATGAGAGTGACGCGGACATTTTCTTGGGCGGTCTCGGTACTCCCCCTCGTGACGGTGCCGAAATTCGTGTTTCGCTCTTTTGCTATGACAACCCGGTACTGCCTGAATTACTTCAGGAATGGGCTGACGGCCCCGACCGTATTCGGGTATTCGTAACTCCTGGTGCCCCTGCGCGTCAGGTGTCAGATTGGCTGGGGGAAAAGCTTGTGCCGGGAACTGAACTTTGCATGAACCAACTGACCCTGCATGCAATTCCGTTTCTATCACAGTCGGGTTACGACCGGCTGTTATGGGCCTGCGACATGAATTTTGTCCGAGGCGAAGACTCGTTCGTGAGAGCGCAATGGGCCCAACGCCCGTTCGTGTGGCAGATCTACCCTCAGGCCGAAAACGCGCATCTCGTTAAGCTGAAAGCATTTTTGACGCAATATCTGCAAAATTTCCCCGATTCCGAGACCGTTAAGCGATTTTGGTACGGGTGGAACGGGACAGGGAATCTCCGGGCGAGTTGGCGAGATTTCGTCGCAATATGGCCTTCGCTTGAGTTACACACAAAAGTCTGGGTCGGGCAACTTGACCGAACGAGGAATCTGGCCGACAATCTGGTTCGCTTCGTTCGTGGAGAGTGAGTCTCCCTCCAGGCGGCGTTGCGGGCGCGTTCTGACCACGGTTGGCGGATGCGAATTCACATTATCGACAGGCAATATGGGAAGTGTTTTATGAGTGTTAAGCTCGCCAACAATCTGCAGTCAGGCAACGTGGTCATTCTTGAAGGTGAGCCCGTCGTCGTTATCAAGGCGGTCATCAACAAGTCCGGTCGTAACCAGGCCGTGGTCAAAGTGAAAGCCAAAAATCTTCTGACCAACCGAGTTTCCGAAGTGATTTTCAAGTCGGACGATAAGCTAGAAGGGGTCATGATGGAGAAAAAGGATTGTAAATATTCCTATTTCTCAGCCCCAAATCATGTCTTCGTTGACGCCGATTTCAACGAGTACGAAATCGATGCGGAAACCATTGCCGATCTCGAAAAATATATCGTGGACGGCATGGAAGAGACCTGCGAAGTGACGTTTTACGAAGAACGACCAATTTCGGTGGTCCTGCCGAAGATCATTGTTCGTGAAGTCGAATACACCGAACCGGTCGTCCGAGGCGACACCTCGGGCAAGATCTCCAAAACGGCTGTATTGAAAGAAACGAAACACGAGCTTCAAGTCTCGGCCTTCGTCGAAATCGGTGACAAAATCGAAATCGATACCGAAACCGGTGAATTCCGCAAACGCCTCACATGATCAAAACTTGAAGGCAAACGCTTGTCATCGACAATGCCCACGCTCGACGTCCGCCGGATCGCCGCAGCCGTGGGTATTGTTTTCTTGAGCGTTGTTTTGCCGTTTGTATTCGTTGCTGGCGCGATTTCTTCGGCGTTATCCGGCAAACCGTTCGGTTTTTCTGCCAGCGAATATATCGAGTATAACGGTCCGACGAAGGACGGCGAACTTTGGCACGTGTCGGCCCCACTTTTTGCCAATATGCAGTTTGCGACCACCGAAGAATTCCGACTTCGCCGACTGGATCTGACAACAGGAATTGACCGCGACACGGGAATTGTTGTACGTGGACCATTCTGCGCAAGGACATTCGTCAAAGATGTTCTC
The DNA here is from genome assembly GCA_037142165.1 of Schlesneria sp. Taxonomy (GTDB): domain Bacteria; phylum Planctomycetota; class Planctomycetia; order Planctomycetales; family Planctomycetaceae; genus Schlesneria. Next base: position 3,348 of record JBAXBD010000099.1, read on the forward strand.
TTTCTCAATACCGGCAGCGGTATCTACGGAGTCGTCGATAAAACCGTAAAGCGAGTTGCCGATTCACCGGCAATGTCGGCTGTCTTAAGCCAGCTTCCGTTCGAGTATGACGACCAATTGACCATGGTCCGCTTCACTGATGATGGTGGATATCGTTTGATACACCTTGTCGACGGACACTGGATCGACGGCCGTAAGGTCCTGTTTCCGGGCGCGGGACGTTTCTGGTATCGCGATGATGAACGTGACCGGCTGGTTTTGTTACCTCTGACATCGAAACAACCCCTGCGCACAACGGCGCCGGGTCAACTTCAACTGTCAGTCATCCAACAAGGCCAGCAAACTCACATTTTTGTCGCCGAATACCCCAACTTCTCTGCATATCGGAACGGCTTCGAATTTGCCGACGAAGAAGCGACAGAAGCCTCGGCGATGTCCCCAGCAAACTCAGTCGCCGAGGTCTCTGGCTGGGAACCAATTCAATCGGCTGAGAGCCGTGATCGATTCGATGAAGATCAGATGGCCTGCGATCAACTGGGGCCGCTATTCAGTACGTGGGGACAGAGGGATGAAAACGAAACCTACACTCGGCGAAGCCTGGATGGGGATCTGAAACCAATCACGGCGACTCGTGAATACAAACGGATCGGAGTCTACTTACTTTGTGCAGATCCTTTGGACTCGGATGCTTACGTTATTGATTATCATCCGCACAAATGGGGACGCATCGCAATTCGCCGGATTCAGGGAAACGTCATTCACCCTGCCCACGTGAACTTGCCGGGATTTGGTAACAAGTATCTATCTCGCTGGAAACGCCTGCTCAGAGGATTCTTTCTAGCGTGGCTGGTTCATCTGGCGATCATCGTCGGTGGAACGGCTTGGTTCACTCACAACCTGATTCAAGCAACGTCCGGCGAGGCAATGCTCTTTGCATCCGTCTGGCGACGATTTCTGGCACTGTCTGTTGATTTTTTGCCGGTCATCATCTTGATTTTGTTGATCGGTTTCACCCAATTGACCTGGCCGCAGCCAACCACCGAGGAAGTCTGTAATCGACTGCTCGATTACGAAAAGTATCTCGCGGGTATTAATGTTCCAATGGTTCGGTCATCTCTGAAAGAGGCTTGGGAACTATCGGCAAAAACGTTTTTCCCGGTCGTCGCCGATCAATGGACGTTATTCATTGTCGTACTTATTTCGACGACCCTGCTGCTTTCAACGCAGATCATCCTGGAGGGTCGGTATGGCATCACACCCGGAAAATGGCTGCTGGGAATCCGCACCGTCAGTTCCACGGGGCGTCCCTGCGGAATCGCCAGATCACTACTGAGAACAATCCTGTATTGGATCGATCTGTCGTGCCTGATCACACCGATCCCCGCCGCGACCAGCATCATGTTATCGCCGTCACGACAGCGACTTGGCGACCGATTGGCAGATACTGTCGTGGTATCACATCGTTCAGTAATTCCTGTTGTGACAACGCGCCCGCATTTGTAAATAGACTTTGTGGAACTCGACGTCATCAAGATCAGGAAACCGACGGCGTAAGCCAATCCGAAACAATTTCAACGCTCGTTCATTCAGTCGGAACACCTGCTCAAGTCGCTGGCGAGGACTCATTGAACGCAGGATCTGCAGTGTACGCTGATGATTCGGACGAGGCTTTTTTATAGCAGACGGCTCGTCCATATTCATGGAGATTCCGGAATGGCTTTATTGAACTGCGACAGCAAATGGATCGACATCAAACCGCTGCTTTTTTGTAAGAATACCGACAAGACGAGCCAGATTCCAGACGTCGTTTTCCTTGGAATCTGAGCGCCGCAACACCGAAATGGACTTCTTCGAGTTTGAAAACGGACGACCTCTCGGCGAACATTCTGTCCGAAACCGAATGGGTGCAAAAGACTCTGTCGAACCGCAGAGTCGACGTATGCACCGACCTCAGGTTACGGCTCGACGGGATTGGGAAGGCGCCACAGATGTAAATCGTAATCCCATGCTCGGTCGTCACTCGCTCCGCTAAGCACCCATTGATTGTCAGGCGAAAGTGATAATCGTCCGGTCACCGGCATCTCCGCGTGCACAAGTACATCGTTTTTTCCCGTGTGTAGATCAAAGCGAACAATCTTATAGTCCCGACTCCCTGCGATGATGTAACGACCATCACTGGTGATCGCGACAGAGACGATGCCAGCCCCTTCGGTCTCGAACGGATCTGCTTTCTTACCAGTCTTCAGGTCCCAGACCCGAACTGTTCCGTCATCTGATCCCGTAACCAGCTTCGAATCATCTGGAGTAAATGCCAGGCTTTTGATCTCGCCGGGCTGATGTCCGATCCATGTCGCCGTGACCTGACGATTGCGCGGATTGATGAGAGCAATCGTTCCGTCATTATTGCCACAGGCGATGATATTCTCATCATGTGACACCGCAAGAAACGAATTCGTCGCCAGATTGGTTAGCAGGCTCGATTGAACCAATGTTTTGAATTCCCATTGGCGGATGGTTCCGTCGAGAGATGTGGACAATCCCGCCTTGCCGTTGTTCGACAGCAATACGCCGATCACCGGTTCAGAATGCTTCTTGGGGATCTTTTTTAATTCAATACGGTTTTCCAGATCCCACAGCCGGATCAGACCATCGTCACAGCCGGTGAGCGCTATTCGTCCATCACCAGATAACGAAACGCTTGTCACAGCCGCAGTATGTCCGGTGAAATCGTGGAGCAAGGTGCCAGTGATCACGTCCCAAAGCTTGAACGCGTTTTCGTGCCCGACCGAGACCGCTCGACGGCTGTCCGGCAGAAACGCCACTCCGCGAATCCTATATTTGTGTCCGTTCAATCGTCGCACTTCCCGGCTGAAATTTGGCTTCTGCACGTTGGCAGGAATTTCAAACCGGATTCGCTGAAATCGGACATCGAACGGTGGTTCTTCGGGATGCAACCAAAGAGAAACCGTATTACCCGAATATCGCTCCAGGCGCTTCTCAAAGACTGGACTGCCGTTGACCGAAACGTTGACGGTCTTGTTCTGAACAGTCAGCCTGAGGGTATTGAATTGGTCAATTTGCCGCACGGCCTTTGGAGATGTTAGTGGAACCACATCCTCCGACCCCAGTTTCAGGCCGAGTTCACACGACTGATTTAATGCCACGTAATATTGGTGAGCGCCAGCCAGGCCAAACTTGATTGCAAATGCCCCCTTCTTATGTCCCACGAGCCGAAGGTCAATTTCCATCGAGAAATCGCGAATCTGATTGTTTTCCTTCTGGTGGAACACCGGGTGCAGCCAGTGAAACCAATACCCTTGTTGTTTGGCGTGATACGTGTACTCGCCGTTCTTGTGTTCTCGAAAAAATACGTCCGAATTTTCAAAACCAAAAAAGCCGCCGTCTGACTTGCGGAAATCGACATCGAGCAACACTGTTGGCGAATCAGGTACTTTGGTTGGACTGGTGTCAGGCGTTGCGGAAGCTGCGGGAGATTTTACTTGAGGCTTGCTCAATTTCCGGATCTGAATATCGCGGAATTCGGCGGAGACTTTATTGTATGTCGGGGCATACAGTGCGAGTTTCCCTGCTCGGGGTAAACGACTGACGTTTGGACCGTCAAAATCAATGGTTTTCACACCATTCAATTCGGCGATAATTCGTGTCCCTTCGCAACGAACATAAACGTCGATCCATTCACTTTTTTTAACCGCTGGTTCCAGAATCGCCCTCTGATCTTCCGGCACAATAACCAGATCTGTGGGCGTACCATCCAAAAGTGTAAACAACCCACCGGCAACAATTTTCAGGTCTTCTCCTTTCTTCTGAAAGTACCCAAGTTGGACAAGTGGTCCGACGTTCCACATCGTCGCATCCAGTGAGTAGCGCAGGCCGAGACCGACATACCCGTCATTCAACAACCGATACTTGAGCCGAAGCTCAAAGTCATCAAATTCCTCTGCCGACCAAAGATAAGATTTAACGTCAATCCGTTCCGGCAGGATCTTGATCACCCCGTCGTTTAACTGCCACGCGGGATCGACGGGCGACCAATTCGCGAGATCACTTCCATTGAAAAGCGGCTTCCATCCATCAGGCAACTTCTCTGGTAACTGACCCGAAACCGTCGACGCGAGGTTTGTAGGCGATTTCGATTCGCTGCTGCTGGATTTTCCTTTTTCCGGAGAAGCAAACACATGTTTGTCACTTCGAATCTGCAGATCGACTTTTCCATCAATCAGACTGGCCGAAATCAGTTTGGTTTCATTCTTTTCAACGTGAATTTCCCGTACTGAGGCTGGGTCCGTCGCTCCGTCGACTTCGACGGTCAGTAACCGCTTTTCGGTTGTCGACAACCGAAAACTTCTTCTGGAAGTTGATACTTTGACCGAGTCTCTGGCGAGAAACAGTGTCAGACGCGGGTCATTCACCGTGACAACGACAGTACCACTGTGGTTCTGGAATCCAACGACGCTCAGATAGAGCGCGATACAGAACATTAACAACCCACCGGCGAAACAGCTTAATTGCAGTGGGCTGAACAATGGGCCGGCCGGATCGAGAAAATCCCGTTGGCCACGACGCAACCGAATGACGTGTTCAGGGCCGTGCTGCTTTAATTCCGCGAGCATGGCTTGAATCGCCTTGTTCCCAGGTTTCAATTGCAGAAACCGTTTTACCAGGATTGGAAGTTCCTTGGGCTGGTCTTTGCGAATCGCCCTTTCAATATCCTTGAGCAACAGGTTTGCTTCTTCTTCCTTTGCTTCGGCGTCGGCAAGCAGTTCATCTAACTCTTCCGTTCGTTCACCGATCGGAACCGACGAAAGCACGTTCATGGCTTCGGCATAATCGTGTTTTCGAATCAGCTTTGCAGCCACCTGACATAACGTGGAAACGCCCTTACGACGCACCTCAATCAACTCGCGAATCTCAGTAATTTGCCGACCAGCCCATTCAGCAAGTTCTCCATTCTTACTCTTTTTCAGTGGTTCGAGGACTTTCAGCGCCATTTGCAGTTTCCCCTGCTTCACGAGTTCGGTCACTTGCTCTTGAAGCTGTGCGGTATTCGAGGGAGTCGGCTCAGGCGCCGGACTGATTTTGGAAATAACGGGCTTAGTCACCTCTTCTACGGGCGTTGGGTTGTCTTTGTCAGCATTGGCCGGGCCTTTGAGGATTGTGACGATCCGATCCGCAACCACTTTCATCGATTCGAAACGATCATCCGGAAGTTTTGAAAGCATCCTCAGACATAATTCGTCGACACGCGGGTCAATTTCCGGACGCCGCAAACGTGGTGACGGCGCAGGGTTGGAAATGATCTGCTTAATCACTGCCGTTACCGAACCGCGAAAGGGCATTTCACCAATCAATAACTCATACAGAATCACACCGAGTGCATATTGATCGGCAGCGGGGGTGACCTTCGTAGAATCACCCTCAAGCTGTTGTGGCGACATGTAAGCTGGCGACCCAAGAATAACCCCGCTGTGCGTCAATCGCGCTGTATTTTCACGAGCCTGATACGCCAGGCCAAAATCCATCACGACCGGTTCGCCCTTGACATCGATCATCACATTGGCAGGTTTCAGATCACGATGAATAATCCCGTTGTCGTGTGCCTCCTGAAGTGCGAGTGCCAGCTTTCGGATCAACAACAACGCCTGACGCTCAGGCAACTGGCCGTTCGTTTTAATCACCTCAGAAAGCGATTGGCCTTCGATGTAGGCCATCGAAATAAAGTGCTGCCCATCGATTTCACCGACATCGTATACCGGGCAGATATTCGGATTTCGCAATGTGGCCGCAGCTCGAGCCTCGCGGTAGAACCGCTGCAGCAGTTCGTCTGTCTGATCATTCCGAACCTGAGGCACCTTGATCGCCACCTGTCGTGACAATTGCGTGTCTTGCGCGAGGTAGACGGACCCCATCGCGCCACGTCCCAGTAAGCGTTCAATATGGTATCGTCCGAACGTCTTGGGCAATGCTGGATTATCACCCTTTGAAACCTTCACCGACGGCTCGTTGATCGATTCATTCATCGCGATGTCGGCCGATGGAGGACAGTTTTTAGAAATGCATAACGCGGCTCGTGACCCGAGTCTAATGATGCATTTAGCCGACCGCAATCAGCGAGAGTTCGTCGGTGATGATTCAAACCCAAGATTATCTCGTCCGACCCAATTACTCGATAAACTGGATTTCGAATGAACGCCAGGGCGCGACTCGGAAAGGGGCGATGATCGATTGCCACGAGGATTCGTCAAAGTCGCCATGCAACACCTGATCGTATTGCCGTAAGATTTGGACCTGGTCAGCAATTGCCCAACACTTGGAGCTCGGTCAATTTCTGCAGAACAAAATTCAGAAACCGCTAATTGGGGCGATTCACAATGTCGATGATTCAAGACCTGCTTGAAAATGAAAACTGGCTTTTAAGGATTGAGTTTGATCCAAACGTCGGTGGTGACGGCCCTCGCGTTCGCATCGGTGGTGACACGCAAGCATTTCGCAATCTGGCGGCGATCTTGACCGAGATGGCAGATAAGGTCGATGCTCGGCAAGCAGACCCGGAAACTGCCTACGGCTGGCACCTGATGTTCGGCGGCGATATGCCTCAGTTTGAACTCCACGGAGCAACCTATATATCCCTGGATTGCGATCCTGTTAACGATCCGACGATACCCCATCGCCCCCGTGGCGATGGTTAACGGGCCTTTGCACAACGTACCACCCCATTCACCAATTCAACGAGATTCAAACCGATAGGGCAAAGGCCCGTTAACCACCCCCGCAGGGGAGGTGGGGTTTCGGTTTGATCCAAACCAAAATCATTTTCGGTTATCCCGTGCAGATCAACTGTAAGTCTGGGTAAACAAACGTTTCTCCGGGATCCATCACGCGCACCTCGATTCCTTTGGGCTGAAACTCCCCTGCGTCATTGACCAGTTCGTCGGGGAAGGTCTTGTAGTGAATCGGGATGGCGATTTTCGGTCGAATTAATTCCGCCGCCTTTGAGGCCAATCGCGGTCCCATTGTGTATCGATCTCCAATCGGAATCATCGCGATATGGGGCCGGTACATCTCACCGATCAGGGCCATGTCACCAAACAGACTGGTGTCTCCACAGTGATAAAGCGTGACGCCACCGATTTTGAGAATCACTCCACACGGCATCCCCGCATACCGTCCTTCGATGCTCGACGAGTGAAATGCTTGTACTAAAGTCACCGAACCGAATTCGGTTTTTACTCGGCCACCTTGATTCGCGTGGCTGACCTGGCAACCTTTCTCGTGAAAGAAATCGGCCAACTCATAGATGGCATGAATCGTCGCACCATTCTGTTTGGCGATCACTTCAGCATCGCCGGAATGATCCGAGTGACCGTGCGTCAATACGATCCAGTCGCATTTGATCTCCTCCGGCTTCTTCTTCGCCAGAGGATTTTGGGAAAGAAACGGATCGATCGCAACCCGGTACTTTCCATCCGAAATCAAGAAGCCCGAATGACCCAGGAATTCGAGCTTGATAAGCATTTTTCTTTTCCCAGGACGAACGGCAGAACAACACTTCGAGTTGCAGTGGGTCGTGTCGTCATGTGCGTTGAAGTCTCAAACGTCAAATTCGGATTCTGTGCCACTGCTTCGGAATCTTCTTAGTAGCTGTGACTTCTCACTCACCCAGTCCAAGAGCACTGCTTGACCGAAGACGGTCAAGCAGTGGCACAGGAATTTCAGAAAGCCCGGTAACCGACCGGCAATTACTTATTCGACCGTTTTTGAGCCAAAAGCCATTCGTAAAACTCGGGGTTGTTGTAGGTCTCGGTCCATGAATCGTGTCCCGCTTCGGGATAGATCGTCAATTTGGGTTCGCCACCATGCTTTTTCATGGCATCGACCATGTCTTGAGAAAGCGACAGAGGAACAACAGTGTCTTTCGCTCCGTGAAACACCCACGTTGGCAGCTTGGCAAAGCTTCTCGCTGTCACGGTATTACCTCCCCCGCAGATCGGAGCGATCGCCGCCAGCCGATTGGGAATTCTGTCCGCAAGAGCCCAGGTACCGAATCCACCCATACTGAGTCCCGTTACGTAAATTCGATCGGAATCAATTTTGTATTTCGATTCAAGGTTGTCGATCAGTGCGACCAATTCGTGAGTCGCCCACCATCGCCCCTCTGGACACTGTGGCGAGACAACGATGAACGGAAAATTCTTTCCTGCGTCAATCAATTTTGGTGGGCCGTGAACCTTCACCTTGTTGAGATCGTTCCCACGTTCACCCGCTCCGTGCAGAAACAGCAATAACGGAACTTTCTCGTGCTTGTCGTAATCCTGCGGCAGGTAAATCCAGTAGTCCATATGGGCCTTGATCTCGATATCAAGCTTCGCCGCCTTCTGAGGCGAATCCTCGCAAAATGCAGGAGTCGCCGTACAGAACATCAAGGCCAGGGTCCGCATCAAACTGGTTTTCATGGTTGTACCTCGTGGGAGAATTCGCAATCGCATCGGCTCGTGCGGATTCTATCGACAAGCTCTTTGTCTCACCAATCAGGAATGCCCGTTATTGTACCGCAAAGTGATCTTCGCAAAAGTTGAGGATGGCTTCCGCTTTTCGTTCGTTCAACAAATCGAGCGCCAGATGCGCGGTGACGTAACATAGGGCAAAAGCCATCAGTGGCCGCCTTTCCAAATTGTGATCGATTCCGTCCGGGTCGGAGTTCACAACATAGTTCGCCAGCGCGGTCTTGATCACCATTTCCGCTTCACGCCCTGTTCGCTTGCGACCCCTGAATTTCAAGCAAATATGAGGAGCCAGATGAAAGAGGTTGGAGTCAACAACGGCAACACCCACGACGGGGCCGAATGGCATCGCCTGCTGGGCATCAGCAATCGCCAATTTGATTTCCTTGAACCATGACATCGAGGTACGGGGCAGTGGACGTTTTCCAGTTGGTTTTTCAACTTCAGGTGGCAAATGCTCCATGACCAACTTTTGAAATGCTTCCTTCGGCTCACCATATTCCATTTTCTGACCCCGACCGAGAGCCGAGAGCAGTATTTCATTGAGATCGAATCCAATTTCATGTGGCGGCGTCTCTCGTCTTTTCAGAAACGACGTGGCAGCGATGACCAACTCGCGCATCGAACCTGTCACACTCCGACTAATCGCCTTCGCAAATTGAATCTTTTCGATTGTTGGAGCAATGCTGTGTTCATAGACATGCTGCAATTCGTCCATAGTCATGAACTCGTTCAAGGCACTCAGCGCACGATTGATGAACTTTGTTTCGTCCGTCAGTCCTTCGCCGAAGAATACGATCGAATAAAGCGATGACGTATGGCTTAGCAAGATGTACTGAGTTTGCTTTACCAAGAACAAATGAGCTGACCAGTCTGCCAAAGGATTCTCGTTCATCGGAAGAACTGGCAGCGTTCCCGCTTTTATTTTCGTGCATAGTTTCTGCGAGAGGCGAATAATCATCTGGGTTCAACAATTGATCAATTGGGGAGCGGAGTCAGTTCGACCCCAGGATCTTAACGCAAACTCATCGTCGGCAACTTTAATAAACAACGATCAATCACCATAT
>JBAXBD010000100.1:0-12905 GCA_037142165.1 Schlesneria sp.
CGTCAATCCGGCAATCATTCGGGCGATGGAGCGCCGTGCGGCAGTTCGACTTCAACAGGTCGATGTGTCGAATGCCATCGATCATCGACCGTTGGTACGTACCGCTTATGTCCTGCTTGCCGTGATCGTGATGTTTTGTTTGTATGCATTGTTGTCGCCCAAGAAAATTTCGAACTCGATCTGGCGCGGGCTGCTTCCTGCGGCAGAAGTTCCGTTGTCCACGCGTACAGAGATTCTGTCGATCAAACCTGGGGACATCACGGTTCCGGCTCATACACAATCGGTCGAAGTTCAGGTTGATCTTAGCGGGGAAATTCCGCATCAGGTCTGGCTGCTCTATACGTCTGCCGATGGCAAATTTAATCGCGAACCAGTTGAACTTCGAGTTGAGGCGGAAGGTCAAACTCGATTCAAAGGCCAGGTCATCGGCGAGTCCTCTCAGGGGTTAATGCAGGACCTGACATACTCGATCAAAGCCGGGGACGCCGAATCGGCAACCTTCAAGATAACCGTTGAGCAACCGCCGTCAGCCAACATCGAAAACATTCGGATCGAATTCCCTCCGTACATGAAATTGCCGCCGGTGGAACAAACGAATAACGGCCAGATCGACGCATGGGAAGGGGCTACGGTCGTCATTAACGCGAAGACTAACATGCCGGTACGGATGGGCTTGATTCAGTTCATGGACGATCCTCAGACAGGTCCCACGGGCGAGGAAGAGACGATGTCCGTCACTGCAGGCGGGCGTCAACTTCAAGGGACGAGGAAATTAGCACTGCGACCGGACGGGACCTATCCGAAATACTACCGAATCGATTGCAAGACTGAGGATGGACGAAGAGACACTGCACCAACGAACCACGGCCTCACCATTCGCCCCGATTTGCCACCAGAAGTCGCACTGTTGCAACCCGACCGCGATCTGGAATCGCCCGCGAACGCGATTATTCCCCTTCTTATTCAGGCTCGCGATCCTGACTTTGAATTGAGTTATTTATATTTAAACATCGAAAAAGCAGGTCAGAAAATTGTTCGCGAGCAACTTTCCGAAGGGCGAGTACCGCAACTCATGCTTAAGCACGAGCTATCACTCGCCAAGCTCAATGTGATGACAGGCGATTTGCTTGAGTTCTGGATTGAGGCCTACGACAACAAGCAGCCCAAGCAAAACACACGAAATTCGCCGAAGGTCAAAATTCATGTAACGGAACCCGTTTCAAAAAAGGATGTTGAACGACAGTTGGCCGAACAAAACGATCGCCTGGAACAGAAACTGGCCGAGGCCGAACGTGATGTCAATGTCGATCAGGCGGATCAAGGAATGCAAGCTGACGCTGACTCCAAAGACCGTCAAAAGCCAAGTGAGACGGCATCCAGCGAGACCGATCCGAAACAACTCAATAAGCCCAACGAAGAACAGCCTCAAAAGGATCAAACGACTCAATCACAAAATAAGTCAGGTGAATCAGAAAAGCAGGGACAATCCACTGATCCACAGACTGCCGCTGGTAAGTCCAAGGGCACTCCTCAGAGCGACCGAGGAAACAAGCCAAACGATGCCGCGAAAGCGGATGAGTCGAAGGGGGACAATAAGTCGGCCACGCCACTTAGTTCGGATGGATCTCAAGACGATGAAGCGCTCAAACGTCTTATCGAGAAATTCGAACAGAATGCAAAAAAGTCGACGAAACCAAGTGAATCGCTGTCGCCTGAGGAGTCTGATCCGAACCAATCAAAGCCCGAACCCGCCGCACAAAAACCACAGGACATGTCGAGGGATAAGGAACAACCCGAAGAAAACGCGAATGGAAAAAGAGAAAAACCAGAACCTCAAAAGTCTCCGAGGAAGAACGCTCAAGATAAAAAGGAACCATCGACCGGCGAGAAATCCGTCGAGGAACAATCAATCCCTGAAAAACCAGTCGGCGACCAACCTAAAACGGAGCGACTTAACGGCGATCAACCAAAAAACGAAAAACCCAACAAGGATCAACCCAAGGTTGATAAGCCTTCTTTAAAAGACGATCCCGCGAAGGACTCGGTGAAGGATGAAAATCCATCGAATCAAAAAGACGAAATGCCGTCAGAAAAGGCCCCAACCGAACAAGATCAGCCCAATCCCGGCAACAAGAAGGAAACCGACAAGAATCAGACAGACAATGCGAAGGCTGATCCCAAACCAAACGGTTCCAAGCCCGAGGCTGACGCGTCTGAGGATGTAAAGAACAAGGCGGATCAGGAAAAAGCAGAGGACAAATCCGATCAACCAACAAACGAAAACAAAACCAGTAAGCAAACGACATCCGGTAAAAACGAAAGTAAGCCGCAGCCTTCGAAGACGGAAGGTGAAAAGTCAAAAACCGAGTCTCAGAAATCAGACAACGACACTCTTCCGAACGGCTTAAACGAGAATAATCCGAAACAAGAGTCGTCGCCCAACGGTGGAAAACCAAAAACGAAGCCGAAGAACTCCGATACTAATAACCCGCCAAAAGGGCCGGGCGAACAAGCTCAGGATTCGCCTGATGCCGTCAAGAAGCCGGCTGACGGCACAGAATCGGGTACCGCAAAACCTGATCACGACCCTAAAAGCCAACCAGGAAAAGCAAAAAACGAAAAGGTCAAACGCGATCCCAACGAAAAGCCCGCAATGCGGCCAGACCAGTCGCCACGTGAGGAAACACAGAAGGAATCCGAAGAAAAGCAAACGAATAATACTGATACTGCGAAGAAACCAGGTGGCGGTAAAGAACCTCGTTCAAACGATAACTCATCAAAACCCGATGCCGATCCAGACGAAATGAACGAAGCTGACGGTAAAGCTTCGAAGGATGGCCAGCCACCTCGCAACGGCAAACCAAAACGGGAACCGGGATCAGACTCGCAAAAGACTGAGCAAGACGGAACGGATGACCCAGGCGAGTCGACGAATTCATCGAAGCCGAAAGAAACCAGTTCGAAAAAAGGTTCAAAGAAGGATGACGTGTCTGATTCTGATTCCCCTTCAGATTCTCAGCCTGGAAAGAAAGCTGATGGTAAGACGCAGTCGAAAGACAAGGATTCAGAAGCAAGTGACGATTCTTCGGGTGGGAAGTCAGGTAAAAACTCTGACAGCAACGATTCTGGTAACAAGAAATCAGACAACCCGAAAAAATCCGACGACAAACAGTCAAATGATTCCGACAAGAAAGAAGGTCAATCGGGCGAAGGACAAAAGGGAGGCGACAAGAAGTCAGGCGGCGAGAAATCTGGCGAAGAAACCAAATCCGATAAAGGTGAATCAGGAAAAGGTGGCAAAGGGGCCAAGGGCAAGGGAGATGAACCCGGTAAAGGAGACGCTAGCGGGAAACCTTCCGGCGATTCGGGTGCTCAGTCCAAACCGGGTAAACCTGGCAATAGCTTCAATGGACAGGGAGGAACTGGGGGCGAAGGGGATGGATCTGCAACAAACGGTGGTGAGACACCTGACGTTGGACCAGGGGAGGATGCGAATCTTGAATACAACCGTCAGGCAACAGAACTCGTGCTGCAGAAGCTGAAAAATGATCTGGAACGGGGTGCTGTCGACCCCGAGGTTCTCGAACAACTCGGCTGGACTCAGGCCGAAATGCAACAGTTCGCCGATCGGCTCTCTAAATATCTGGATGAATCAAAGCGAGCGGAAGAATCACCCGAAGCGAAAGCTCGCCAGCAACAATTCCAGGAGATGTTGAAGAACCTTGATTTGCAGAAATCGGGTTCCCAGAGGTCTGGTGAGAAAGAACCAAAGCGTGACGTCAGCCAGGTGCAATCAAAACGGACGCCGATCCCCCCTGCTTACCGTCAGGTCTATGAAAAGTTCACTCGGGACCTTGCGCGACAGAAGGCAGAAACTGACAAAAAGTCTGGAAAATAGCGGATCCGACGAGCGTATTTAAGTCTGTGTTTCTGAACGCGTTTTGAGAGGAGTTTCGCGATCACTTACTATCAGACAGTTTTCCCGCCCGAAGAATTCGATGACCGTCGAAACAAGGTTTATGACTCAATCGGCGTTTCCGTAGCAGTCTTGCAAGGGGCGTCCGCGACAGGTGCGTTTGACTTATTTCGACAGACGAACGAATTTCATTACATGTGCGGCGTCGAAGTTCCGCACGCCTATCTGCGACTCGACGGACGAAGTCGCTCGACGACTCTCTATCTTCCGCAAAGGGATCTTAAGCAGGAACGAAGCGAAGGTCCGCAACTGAATTCGAGCGAGCCCGAATCCGCAGTCCGTGTTACAGGTGTCGACAGTGTCAAGACGCTTGAAGAGCTTGGGCCCGACCTTCGTAATGCGACCCGCATCCACACACCAATGGCTCCTGCCGAGGGACGTGAAGCTTGTCGTGACACACTTCTGCATGCGATGCGATTGCGAGACTCTGACCCGTGGGATCGCCGACCATCGACAGAAACACTGTTTCAACGCAAGCTGGCGGCAATCTGTCCTGAAGCCGAGTTTTGTGACCTTTCTCCAATCCTTGATCAACTGAGGCTGATTAAAAGCCCTCGCGAAATTGCTTTGATGCGGACCGCTGGTGAGCTGACGGCAAATGCCGTTATTGATGCTATGAAACTGACTCGCCAAGGCCTTGTTGAATTTGAACTCGCTGCAATCGCCGATTATCGTTTTTTGAAATCCGGTGCACGTGGGCCGGGATACCGTCCGATCGTGGCAAGTGGAGCCAACATCTGGAATGCTCACTATTACCGAAACCAGAGTATCCTGCGTGACGGTGATCTTATCCTCATGGACTACGCCCCTGATTGCGATTGTTACACGAGTGACATCGGGCGGATGTGGCCGGTAAATGCTCGTTATTCTCCGCTTCAACGCGAGCTTTACGGTTTTGTTGTTGAATACCAAAAGGTTCTACTGGAAACGATCCGGCCAGGCGTCCTGGTCAGTCAATTAGCCAACGAAGCTGCCGCAACGATCCGACCGAAATGGTCCTCATGGCCTTGGTCAAAACCTGTGTATCGGGATGCCGCGAAAGCAATGATCGAGTCGGAAGTCGCATTCACACATCCTGTGGGAATGGCAGTTCACGATGTCGGAAGCTACCGATCTGAACCCTTAAAACAAGGGCTTGTGTTCGCACTTGATCCGCAGTTATGGGTCACGGAAGAACAGATTTATATTCGGGTCGAAGACACCGTCGTGCTGACAGAAACGGGTGTCGAATCATTGACTCGCCATGCACCGCTGGAACTTGATGCGGTCGAATCACTGGTGGGCACTCTTCCAAACGTCCCTCACTTATAAGTGACTTGTTCGTGTCTTGGGAGCTCATCAAGGCTCCCTATTCCGAACAACGACAAAAAACGGGGCGTCGTTTTGTAGTTGACGTCTTTGGGATGTTCCGGATCTCGCTCGATGGCAATCAATTCACGACGTACGAGCTGCCGAAGAATCGGACCACAACCTGGCTTTCCCAATTCTTCGACTTTCGCCTGTTTAATGGGTTGATGATAGGCAACGACCGCCAGGACTTCTAACGCCTCTTGCGACAATCGAACTTCTTTCGGCCCCAGGCCATAAACCTTGTGCCGTATCCGTTCGAATTCATCACGTAGCGTCAGGCGATACCCTCCTTCACCTAACCGGATTTCGTACGGTCGCTCTTCCACCGCGTAAAGACGGTTAAGTTCATTGATTTCACGATCAATAAAATCCGCGTCGAATTCGCCTCGCAAGACGACAGAAATTCGACTCGACGTCAGCGGGCTGCCACCGACAAACAGGCAGGCTTCAATGATCTGGCGTGGCGTTGGTCGTATATCAACTTCCGGTGGCAATTCTTCAGCGCCGGTATCAACCTCGGGCGTGTTTGAATTGACGGCGATCTCGTCCGAGAGATCAGATTCAGTGGAATATGAAGCTTCGATTTTCGGTGTCATCACCGATGCAGCGTGATTGCTTTCAAACGTGCCTTCGTCCTGATCGGAAGTGTGAGGTGATTCGATCACGTCCTCCGATTCCTTGTGCATCTCGGATTCGGAAGCCTCTAATGCGGAGAGAGCCTTAAGATAAGCAGCCTCTAATTCACCACCACCCCCGTCCTCAAGCGCCGCCTCTGAAGATTCGTCATCACTGAACTCGTCATGTTCCCAACCGTTTAATTCCAGATCGGTTGCGTCGGCGTCGTCATCTGAGTGCGGCTCAATTCGTTCAGACATCGAAACCTATCCCTTACAAAACCTCAAGCCTGAATTGGTCACGTTCGCGTGAGTTTGGCAAGGTTATCGTACGGTAATCAAAGGGGGTCAAGATCGATCTGAACCGGACCGAACCTCGTTTAATTGGGCGACTCTTCAGACGAAGTTTCGTTCGGGGTTCAAGACTCTGTCAGGCAAACGCTGGGGGGAAAGCAATCGGTCCAGAGAGCGGATTGAATTTGAATCGTAATTTGTTGATTTGCGGTCGATCAACATGGCATGCATGTTCGCCGCGATCGGACCAGCAACATCGTGCTCGGGGTCGTCGCCAATCATGAGAATCTGGTTCGGACGACAGCCACAACGTGCGATCAACGACGAGTAGAACTCTTTAGCCGGCTTCCGATATCCCATTTCCGATGACACGAAACTTTGTTCGATGGCGCTCAACACGTCGTGTCCACGGCAAACGGAATGCAGTCTCGAATCAAAGTTGGATGCAATCACCAGGCGATATCCAGCCTTTCGGAGTGCAGATAACGTTGACCCGACATCGTCAAAGACCGACCACGATGAGGGGCGAGCAAAATGGTCCCACAACTCCGCAAAACATTGTTGGATATTGTTAACGTCGGGAACAACCTCTTCGACGATCCATCGCCAGCGGGCCTTTTCTATGGAATCGCTGCTGACGTAATGAGAGCCTGCTGCCGGCCCATTCGGGAATTGGTCAGTCTCGCTTTGCCGAAATGCACGACGAAACCGACTGCCGATCTCATCAACCGAAATCTGAGATCCATAACGCGAGGCGATCATGTGGTAGGCGACCGCTACCGAAGGGTTCGGTTGAATCAAAGTTCCGACCGCATCGAAAACCAACAATTGGATTGATGATGGCGAGAAACGTCCTTTGAAGTCAGATAGCACGATGAACACCCCTTGATCGATGGCAATTACAGCGCATGCCACTGCCAAATGCTGCCGAAAATCCTTTCTGGGTCGTACACCTTCGATGTGTTCACGCCCTTTGAAATTGTAGGCTCGGCAAATTCATTTGACCGCAAGAAACAAGTTGCAGCTCAAACCTCAAATCAAAGAACATTGAACCGTTCAAGATTTCCGGCAGTCGAACTGAGGTAATTTGGTATCCGTGCTTCAAGACCCGTTGCGTGCGCAACACACTGCGTTGATGACGCGGGCCATTCCTTTCACCGTAGAGAATGCTGACCCAATCGAGAACACCGACAGTCTTGGTCTGTTTGAATCGACCTAGAATTGATCCGCGCGATGTTGGGTCGTGCGTGGTTTCCATATGACCGAATGGCTAGGCCTTGCTTGAGCAGGATTTGCTTCATCCCGTTCAGACACAAACTTTAAATCCCTGACCGAGGCGAAAAGGTCAACAACCTCTGCACTGGATGCCTGGTCATCAAAAAGAGCTTCGTGAATCGAAGGGATTGAGACGGCGACCATCAGGGCGACGGCAAGCGCCATTACCGATGCGGGAATCCAACCGTTAAACCGTTCATGACGGTTTTTGTCATCCCACTCAGAAATTCGTGAAGCAAGTTTCGGCCAGACACTTGGACCACTGGGCTCTGAAGGCCAGGATTTTGACGAGTGCAACGTTTCCAGGCTCGCCTGCAAGCTCTTTTGATGCCGCTCGCAAGCGGGACAACGCTCCAGGTGGCTTGCAACATCTGCAGCGCTGGCGGAATCAGGAAGATCCTGACCGACCCAAAGCGGCAGCAACTGCTTGACTCGTCGACAATCCGTCATACTTCACCCTTTCGTCGTTTCCTGCCTCCGCCCTTCGGAGGCTCTTCACCACCAATTGGTGGCTCATCAGTCGTTTCCGCGTCTTGATCTTTTCCGTCGCGTCGTTTGACCCACAGATCGTGAAACATCGAACGCGCTTCAGCCAGCCGCCAGCGAACGGTTGCTTCTTTCCGCTCCAGAATTGTCGCAATTTCCGATGTCGAAAAGTTTTGCAGTTCCCGTAACATCAGCACGATCCGGTAGTTTTCCGGTATCTGCTCCAAAATCGCCGCAACTTCTTGCTCTAAGTCAAGTTGCTGCCGTGGATCAGCGACTGCCGGGTCAGGGTCGCGCTCCGTACCTCGTTCTGAAAAAAGTAGCCACCATCCTCGACGCTTGCGACGTCGCAAATAATCCAGCGTCTGGTTCACACCAATGCGGAACAACCAAGGACCAAATCGTCGAGCCGGATCAAACTGCGCAAGTCGCTGATAGGCCTTCAGAAACGATTCCTGAGCCAGATCCTCGGCCAGTTCCTGACTCTTCACGAACTGCAATATGACGCGAATCAGCCTGCGCTCGTAACGCGTCACCAATTCTCCAAACGCCGCCTGACTTCCCCGGCGCGCTTCGTCCACCAGGCGCGACTCGTGAGTCGCGCTGGCAGTCTCGTCCAAGCCGGAAATACTGCTGTCCGATAGCGTCATCGTCTTCTGCATTGGGCACCCCGCAATTGATTACGCGAGTGTGCCTTGGAGTGTTGGAGGTAAATAACAAAAAGAGTTTTCAGTGCCAATTAGCACGGTGATATTAAACTATAGACTCCCCAGGCGGGTTGCCACAAAAGCTGCTGATCACGTAAGTCTTTTTCTGAAAATCGATTACGACGAAATCAATCCACAAACACGAACTCGTTGAGATTCAAGAGGACTCGACATAAGTTTACAAGACCGTAGGTTTCCGCGTAAGGGGTGAGTTCCGCAAGCTCTTCCGCTTTCGGTGGCCTCGAAAGTGCCAGGCGAAACGCATAATCGACTTGTTGCGACAAGCCCCTCCGTTCGCTCTCAACCCTTTGAGCCATATATTTCTCCATGGTCAGTATCAGCCTATTGTTCAGCAGCGCAAGTGCTTGCAGCGCCGTGACGGTTTCGCTTCGCTTGTCCACACTCATCGATGGATCAGCACAATCCAGAGTTGTCATGAACGGCTGTGGTTGCGATCGGACCAGAAATCGATAAATCGATCGGCGATGTATCCGCACATCTTCCGGGTCGTGCAGCAGGTATTCATAATGCGGCGAATGCTCTGGCTTTTCGACAACAAAGTCCTGAAATGCCGGACCACCGAACTGTCGGTTAAGCTTTCCGGCAACAACCAAGACGGCGTCTCGGACCGCTTCCGCTTCCAGTTTCCTGCGGTTCATTCGCCAGAGATAAATATTGCTGGCATCAACCGCCAGTGCGTTATTTATTCCAGAACTGCGACCATCGGCATCATTCGATGAGGTCAACGTCCGACCTGACGAATCGACAGTCAGATTCTCATTTCTACCACTCGAGCTTTGTCGATACGTGGCACTCGTCATGATCATTCGATGCAATTGCTTCAGGCTTTGTCCTTCATCCCGGAACTGGACTGCAAGCCAGTCCAATAACTCAGGGTGCGACGGAAGCTGCCCCATGCGACCAAAGTCGTTCGGAGAATCGACAATCCCTCGCCCAAAGTGATAAAGCCAGACGCGGTTAACGATCGACCGCCAGGTCAGCGGGTTCTCTTTTGACGAGATCCACTTTGCCAGGGCAACTCGCCGCTGGCCTTCACTGTGATCCTCAGGCAACAGGAACTCGCCCGACTCCTCAGGAATCAGAGGAACTTTCCCCGGCCCGACAAATTTCAATGGATTCCGTACGTCACCACGAGCGAGGACGTGAATTGCGCGGGGCTTCCCACCCGACGGACCCGTTCCCGTAAATGCTCCCGACCCCGAGTAGACCATTCCCGAATAAACGAGTTTCGACGGGGGAAGTTTCGCCAGCTCCTCAGTTATCGTGAGCAACTCAAGTCTGTTCTCAAGCGTCGCTGCACGGGTCTCCAGGTCAACGACCGTCTCCAGCAGTTTTTCTCGTTCCGATTTGAGTTCTGCCAGAGACGTTCCATCCTGTTGAGTCACTCCATAGTAGTACCCGTCGACAAGATTGGACGCTCGCCATCTTGGAGGAGCCTCAATCGAATCGAGGCCACGAACAGGTTTCCCGAGTGCGACGTTCTTTCCGGCATCGTCAAAAACGCTCACCTCACCCAGCGCACAAATAAAATCGTTTTGACGCGGTGCCAGCTTCGTCGCGGTCACGCGAACGAACCGGCCAGTCAGACCGGAAACAGAAAACCTTTGCGGATTAACACCAGGATTCGGGAAATCATTGGCGGTCTGATCAACGACAATGCTGACCGCTTGTCGAAAATTCTCATCGTCGCAAAGCTCCACTTTGAATCGGACAGGAAAACCAAATCCGGCACCGATGTTGTTAAAGTCGTCGTGACATCCCACGACTTGAACTGCGGCCACAGGCATCGATTGGCCGAGGTCAATTTGAACCCATTTTATGGTATCGGCTTTTGGTTCAATCTGGCTGTGATACCCGAACTGAGCGGCCAATGGATGCACGTCAGGTTTATTTGCTGCAGCAATTTTCGCATCCAAATCCTTCAGCTTTTCGCCACCTAGCTCCGTAACCCTGGCTTGGAGCTGGCGCTGTTTCTCTTTAAGCACGTTTTGCCTGGCCAATAACTCACCCCGCCGGGCGGCGACCTGCGGATCGATATCGTAAGCACGGTCAGCTCGATCGAGAGCAGCAAAAACCGCCTGCAGTCGGTAATAGTCCTCTTGAACGACAGGATCAAACTTGTGATTGTGACATCGTGCACATTGAACGGTCAGACTGAGAAATGTGTTACAGGCGTTCGAGACCATGTCGTCTCGATCCAGCAGCCGGGCAATCATCCCGTCGGTTTTCGATTCCGGCACCTCCGCATGTCCAATAAAATCCCAGGGCCCTGCCGCGATGAATCCTGTCGCCGTGATTCCGTCTTCGGTCCACGGCGAAAGGATGTCGCCAGCAATCTGCTCTTCGATAAATTGAGAATACGGCTTGTCGCTGTTGAATGCTCGAATGACATAATCGCGATAGGGCCAGGCATTCGGTCGGGGCTTGTCCTTGTCGTATCCATGAGTGTCCCCGTAGTGCACAACATCCAGCCAGTGTCTCGCCCAACGCTCACCGTAATGAGGCGATTCCAGTAATTCATCGACAAGTTTTTCATAGGCGTTCGGGTCGGTATCGGCCATAAACGCTTCGATCGCTTCGGGAGTGGGAGGCAAACCAATCAGGTCGAAATAGGCTCGGCGAGCCAACGTCCGTCGGTCCGCTTCCGGCGATGGTGTCAGACCCTTTTCACGCAGCCTGGCGATTACAAATGCATCGATTGGTGAGATTTTGTTGCCGGCATTGATCGGATCAATCGGCGAGCGGTGACCCTCCGAGGTGATTGCAGGGACGTCCGGCCGAACAAGTGGTTTCAGTGACCACCAGTCATACTTGTCGACGAGCTTGGCTTTGTCGACGCCATCGGGCCAGTTCGCTCCCTGTTCGATCCAGCGTTTGATCAGAGCCACCTGCGAGTCCGAAAGACGTTCTCCTTCAGGAGGCATTTTATCGTCGCCACGGCTGCTGATCCGTTCCAAGAGCAAACTCTTGGCACTCTCGCTCGGCACAATCACAGCCCCGGAGTCACTCCCTCGCAATGCCGCCGACTTCACGTCCAGTCGAAGACCACTTTTCGAAACCTTCTCGCCGTGGCATTCCGCACACCAGGAAAGTAACAGTGGTTGAACGTCTCGAACAAAATCGACGCGATCCGAAGTCGGTTCATCGCCCTGTCCCACACCAGTATTGACCAGAGCGAAGGCGATGACCAGAAGTGCCTTCTTGCCCACGCAGACGAAACTGGAAAACATCGCATCTTTCCAAATTCGGTTCATTTTGAAATCTCATGAGAACGATTCAGAGTTGGTGAAAGAGGCTGAGTCCATACAGCCTCCCACGAATCCTTCGACGTGATTTCAATGTTAACACAGTCCCCCCTGAAACAGCACGTTGACACAGACGATGGACAGCGAAACCGTAGCTTGGGAAACGAACCCGTAGCTTGGGCTTTAGCCCGAGCAATCTTCAAAAACCTTGCGCGACAATGGACAGTTTTGCGCAACAATGGAGATTTACAGAGGTTTTTCGAATTTCACGTAGCTTGGGCTTCAGCCCGAGCAGAGTTCAAAAACCTGCGCGACAATGGAGATTTACCAGGGTTGTTCCAAAAGAGTCATCATCACGCGGCGAGGCTCTCAGTTTTTGTAGCGGAGGCTTCCAGCCACCGTCCCACCATTTTTCTGCGGCTGGAAGCCGCAGCTACGCCTTGTACCTCGCCGTGTTCGAGCCTCAACAACTGACAACCTCGGCGAGATGATGTCTACTTTAGGCTGAGCCAATGCCTCGCTGGATTCTCCACTCCAAAAAACATCGGCTGTCGCGACCGGGCAGGCAATCATGTCGTCACAGGGCTTCACAAAACAAGTTGGCAAAGTTGGCCAAGTTCAAATATTCAACCCAAAACTTCGGCGTTCGCGACCGGGCAGGCAATCGCGTCGTCACCGGACTTCGCAAAAAAGTTGGCAAAGTTGGTCAACCTCCTATATTTATAGGCTTTTGTCACGGTTTCGAAGTTGACCAAGATGGCAAAGTTGGCCAAGTTCAATTCTTCAATCTAAAACTTCGACGGTCCCGATCAGGCAGGCAATCACCTCGTCACCGGACTTCGCAAAAAAGTTGGCCAAGTTGGTCAACTTCCTATATTTATTGGCTTTTGTCACGGTTTCGAAGTTGACCAAGATGGCAAAGTTGGCCAAGTTCAAT
>JBAXBD010000101.1:0-12887 GCA_037142165.1 Schlesneria sp.
TGGCGGTACCGCGCTGGGGACACGGGAATCGGCTAAAAGGTTCGCTTTATTGCTTCACGCGGCAACATTCGAACGAGTGATATCCGTATGAACACCTTCGATTTGATCGGCGGAAATCCGTTGTAATTGGTTCGCATAACCAACCAGAAGCGCGAAGTCGCAAAGTCGATTGATCCGTCGTGGAATGCCCCCGGACAGTTCGTAAAGGACTCGCATCGCAGCTGAATCGAAGATCGGCTTCGAACGGCCGGCGGCCTGCAAGCGGTGGACAATGTATTCTGCTGTTTCCACTTCCTCGAGAGACTGCAGAAAACAGTGAAAGGCCATCCGATCGGCAATTTGAGCGGTGGTTTGCAGGGTACCGATCAGTTCCGGTTGTCCTGCGAGAATCAAGGAAAAATTGGAACGCCCCGGACGCTGAAAGTTCATCAACTGATGCAGGGTTTGAAAGACTCGTCGGTCTTCGATCAAATGCGCGTCGTCAAGAATTATGACCGGCTCGTGGCCAGCTTCAGTCAACTCTTTCAAGCGAGTTTCGAAAGATCGCAAAAGGACATCAAGTCCAAGATTCGCAGAATTGAAATCAAGCGGACAGCCACCTAATTCCTGGGTCAGGTACGCGACCAGCTCATGGGGCGAAAGCTGAGGGTAGACGAGTTGTACGACGGGACATCCGAGTGATACTCGCTGCCGTACCATTTCCAGGACGTGCGTCTTGCCTGTTCCGCTTGCCCCAACCAGTGCTGCTGCCCCTTTGCCGTGCTCGATCAGATAGTTCAATTTCACGATCGCCTCTTGATGCAGTCGACCCGAGTAGAAAGAATCAGATCGACGATCGTGGTCGAACGGCGCTCGCTCCAGTTGCCAGTGTCGCTCGTACATATCGGCCTCCTTGCCGTTTTATTGACCGACGTAACTTATCTCAAATTTGTTGATTCACCACGCCCACCAGAAATTCGGCGAATCGAATTTCTGGAATCGTTTCGATCAACCTCTTCAATTGTGCCGGTCAGCCAGACCGCCGCGAATCGGTCTTGCCCATTTACGGAAGTCTGGTCGTTCGTTCCGCCCGAATTTGATCGTTCGCTTGAGATCCCCTTAGCAGGAGGCGTTCGAACCAACGCGCTGGAACCTTGTTTAGTTGGTTTAGACGAATCGAACTCAGGGGCCGGAAAATCAAGCCCTTCCAGCTCTGAAATCGAATCCCCCTCATCGGCTTGCCGATGCGAGCCAAAATAGCTCCACGCCCCCAAGCCAACCCCCACGACCAAAAGACCGACAATGATATAGGTTAAGGGGCGGATCATTTTCATTCCGATCCGCTTGATTGGTGCACGTCCCTTTGGTCCATTTGGTTTGGAAGGTTGAGTTTCGCGCGAAGGCTTGGATGTTTGACCGGCGTCCATCATCTCATCCTTGTTTATGGAAAAGAACAACCGTCTTGCATGGCGGAAATCGTATCTCGAATACCAAGCCGAATAAAATCCGCTACGGACGAACCACTCGAGGATCGCTCATCAATGCTATCGTCAGGTGGCTGGAGCGACTTGAATGGAGTTCCACCAAAACCCCCGTCGCCGCCACTCAGCAGTTTTCAGTTCTGGGTCGTAAAGAAGACATGAGAAAATAGATTAAAGAGATCGTAAGTTTTTTTGTGAAAAGGGATTGCGCCTTGCCTCTCGGATTGCACGGGCCGAGGTTTTTTCTGTTTTGTGTTAACGAATTGCGTCTAGGAAACGATCGTCTGAACTGGATCGTGCTCTTTCTCACTCGCACTGACAATCAGACTTGGAAACTGTTCACCAAGTCGTTTTGCGAGGGTTTCCATCGAAAATCGTTCGGTGGCATAGTGGCCAGGCAAGATCATTCCGAGTCCAAGTTCCGTAGCTTCAAGGCATGCATGAAAACGTGCTTCTCCTGTCAGCAATGCCTGGCAACCAGAACGATGAGCATCCCGCAGAAACTCAGACGCTGCGCCGCACGCAATTCCAAGCCGATAAATCACTTGATATGGTTCTCCGACAAATTGGACGTTTGATAGCCGTAGTCGATTGGCGATTATGTGGTTTAACTCGTTAAGAGTGAGTGGCTTAGGAAGGATTCCGTATCTCCCAGCTCCCGCTGCATTTGCTATTGCTTTGACAGAAAAAACATCGACTGCGGGTTCTTCGTAAGGGTGAGCCATCCTTAATAATGCAAGAGCTTGATCCAGGCGCTTTGCCGGACAAACAACTTCAACACGGACTTCATCAACTTGCTCAAGTTGACCCGATTTGCCGACGGCGGGGTTTGTCGAATCGGACCCAAAGAAGGTTCCTTTACCGTGCAGATTAAAGCTGCATTGTCGATAGTTTCCGATCACTCCCGCACCGGCGTCCCACAAAGCCTTGCGAACGACTTCCAAATGCGATTCCGGAACAAACGTGACCAGTTTCACCTGGTCTGTGACCGCTCGCTGCCTCAACGGTGCAATCTCTTTCAATTCAAGTAATTCCGCTAACTGCTGGTTGATACCTGTGGCCGAATTATCCCAGGCTGTGTGTGGACTGTAGACGGCAATTCCGTTGCGAAGCAGAGTCAGCAACATTCGTCCCTCAGCAGTGGCAGCAGTAATTTGCTTGATCGGCTTAAACATGACAGGGTGATGCGTGACCACGAGTTGTGCACCGAAACTGGCCGCCTCTGCCGCAACATCTGTTGTAAGAGTCAAGCATGTGATGACCTTCTTTAGTTCGGCGCTGTCGTCGCCGAGCAGTAATCCAACGTTGTCCCAATCCTCTGCGAGATTTAATGGAGCCAACGTTTTCAAATGGTCGCAAACATCTCGAACCGTTGTCATGGAAATCATTCCTTTGGTTGGATAACACGCTGCCAATGAGGCAGATTCTTGTTTATAATCGGACAAGTGTCGGTGAACTGAAATTCCCCGGTTTTGTTGTTTTATTCGGTCGTTAAATCACTCTGCTTTGGAACATTGGTCATGTCGAGTTGTGTACTCGCCTACTCGGGCGGTCTGGATACGTCGGTCATTCTCGGTTGGTTGCAGGACGAAGGATACGACGTTCACTGTGTCTACGTCGACCTCGGACAGCCGGGTGAAGACCGTGAGGCGGTTCTGAAAAAGGCGTACGCCTGCGGTGCGAAGTCAGCTCGAATTGTCGACGCCCAGGAAGAACTTTGCCGTGATTTCGCGTTTCCCGTCATGCAATGGCAGGCGAAATACGAAGGGGTTTACCTCCTTGGTACTTCCATCGCCCGACCGTTGATCTCGAAAATCTGCTTGCAGGTTGCGCGAGAAGTCGGTGCAGACGCGTACGCACACGGAGCGACAGGTAAGGGAAATGACCAATGTCGATTCCAGCTTGCCGCCGAAGCTTTAGAGCCCGGCGTCAAAATTATCGCTCCCTGGAGAATCGAAAAGTATCGGGCAAAGTTCCCCGGTCGTACAGAAATGATTGCCTTCTGTCACGAAAAGGGAATCCCTGTCAAAGCGTCTGTTGCCAAGCCCTACAGTTCTGACGAAAACTGCCTGCACATTAGCTATGAAGCGGGTGTCCTCGAAGACCCCAAAGTGACCGGTGTCGACGTACCAGATTATGGAATGACGGTCTCGCCGCAGCAGGCGCCAGACCAAAGCGAACAGGTCACTATCGGTTTCGAGCAAGGTGTTCCTGTTACGTTGAACGGCAAGGCTGTCAGCCCGCTAACGATGGTCTTGGAGCTGAACAAGATCGGGGGTCGTAACGGGGTCGGTCGACTGGACATGATCGAAAACCGTTTCGTCGGAATGAAAAGTCGCGGCGTTTACGAAGCGCCCGGCATGACGCTGCTGTACGAAGCTCATCGCTATGTTGAGCAACTGACGCTCGACCGCGATCTTCTGCATCTGCGAGATCGTCTGTCGCCAGAAATTGCCGAGATGGTCTATTACGGCTTCTGGTACACGGCCAAGATGGACGCGTTGATGGCCTTCAACAAGCAGACTCAGTCGGTCGTCACCGGTGAAATTGCCTTGCGTTTGTACAAAGGGAACATCACGGTCTGCAGTCGCACCAGCCCCAACAGCCTGTACGACGACAAGATCGCCAGCATGGAAGCGGGCGGATCCTACAACCAGACCGATGCCGAAGGATTTTTACGCCTGATGGGGTTGCCCGGCCGAGTTCAGGGCCGGGTCAGACCGCGACCATATTAAACGACGAAAAACAGTTTTCCGATGCAATCTGAATTCAATGTAAGCACCATAACATGAATCGATCCCTCACGATTGCTTTCCGATTGTGAGGGATTGTTTTTTTGTTAATTACATCCCAGGGAAGGGTGCTTAACAATGCGTTGGGCTTTCATCTCAATCAAACGATTCCTGCCTGCGGGTATCCCGCTCGTCTTGGTTGCGACATTGGCCGTTGTTTTCGAATTACAGAATTATACGAAACTCACGCGGAAGGATAATTTCCTGTTGGTCACGGATGATCAATTGGCCGTACAGTACAAGACTTACTATCCAGGGGATCCGGAACCGAAAAAATTCATTGGTCCCGAATTCTCCATTCCAGTGGCAAAGAAAACCGTTCTGACTCGGCGAGCTGGCCTGAATTTTTTCGACCGTGGCCACAGCATTTCATTCGAAGCCGAATTGCCAGAATTCCTCATTGATTCACCCTTCCTGCAAAAACTGAGTCAGCAGCTTTGCGATCACTACAGACAAAGTGCTTTCGACTTTACAAATGTCGATTGGTCATTGGTTCTGGATGGTTTTCGGGAGCAATCGTACTCGTTGAGAAATTGGGATGGGATGATCGGTGTCGACTTTGTACATGTGACGCCAAAGGGAGTCAGCCTGGTACAGTCGTATTGGGATTATACGGGCGGGGCACACGGAAACGGTGGGCTTAACGGCCAGTGTTTTGTCGACGACCAGGGATCGGTTCGCCGTTTGAAGCTCGAAGACTTGTTCGATCCAAACAGCGACTGGAAAAAACGTTTGATAAACCATTGTATCAGCGACCTCCGGTGTCAGGAGGCCTCTTTCATTTCCAATGCGTTGGTGCAAAACCCTGAATCGACGACGCATTCAACAGAGAATCTTGCACGATCGATCGTCTCTTTGAGCTTGGATGAAGGCGATGATCCGATTTCCGATTCTTCGACGACGCAAACGGAAAATATTTACTGCCTCAAACAATTCTCGACCGATGATTTAACGTCGTTCACGCTGTCACCAGCCGGGATGAGGTTTTACTTCTCGCCTTATCATGTGGGCACTTATGCTGATGGAGTCTTTACCGTTGGAGTGCCGTACTACGTCATTCGAGACTGTATTCCAGAAGATAGCCCCGCGAGATTGTTCATGGTCCCAAATTCCCGTTGAGACACGAAGCAATCGTTCAATCACTTGATTGAGTTCAGAAAATCGTCGATTTCCTGCTCGGTGATGAAACCCTCTTCGCATTGAAGAATCAAGACTGCGTTGTCCAGTTTTCCGCGAAAATGTCCCGTTACCTGTCGATACTTGGATGTTGATGCCCGGTCTTCACCAAGACCGGTCTCGAATTGGGATGGAACTCCACGAATCACGAGAGTACTTGTTGCGTGGTCATTCAAATCAATCATCTTCAACTCAGGAGCGATCTTTTCCATGAAGTCCTGCAGTTGGGACTGCTGCTGGACGTACGGCATGAGTTTTGAGTGCAATTGCCCGACGATCAGAATCCCGCGTCCCTCTCGATGAGCAAATCTCGCGATGTCGATTCGCATCAGCATGTTATCCATAGTGACGCCCGATTTTCCCTCGAAAGTTTCGGGAATCTTCCAATCAGTGATCATTGAGGCTGCCGCATCGGCACCTTCAGTGGTATCAACGGCTTGAGGTCGAAACAGAATAAAAGTGAGAAAACAACAACCTGCACATACGAAAAAAAGGCCGCAAAAAACGATTGCGCTGATCGAAATGAGACGCTCAAATCCGCGATGACGCGTTGGCGGGGGCGTTTCGATCGGTAATTCGGATTTTGGCATCGAGTTCTTTCGGATCACTCGAACGGTCGGCTTGGTGTCTCAGTCGATTCACAAGTTAACAACTCAACGGTTTTGATTCACGCGACTTTCGCATGTCATTATTGAAGAATCCGCGCCGACTGAAAGAGATTCAGGGAATCGAGCGAATCGTTTTGTTCAGAACCAACAGTCGACTGAATGACATTGACCGACTTGGAAGAGACGACATATTCTTCGCGCGGACTGGACTGACAAGTCCAGAGCCAACTTGGCGAATCGGATGCGCCAATCAAATTTCAGGGAGGATCGAATGTCCGTCGATGCACAATTGTTGTCACGTTACCGTCAGTCCAGCTGGTGGTCTTGGCTCGCGTTGACTGGTGTGGTCACCTTCGCCGTGGTGATGTCGATCATGGTAGGGCAAGAGCGGTCTGTGACGCCTGCCTATCAGTCCGCTGTCGTCCATTGGTTTGCCGGCGAACCTCTGTACAGCATGGAAGGTCACGGGTTTCTATACCTTCCCCAGGCCGCTCTGACATTTGCGCCATGGGCCATGCTGCCCCATTCGGCCAGCGAACTTGTTTGGCGCTGGTGCATGATCGGTGTGCTGGCGGCGAGTTGCATCCGACTCACGCGGCTCCTCGGCGGCGATGAACGCTGGTTTTTCGCGATATCGGCGTCGTCCGTCGTGCTCGCATGGGGATGTGCACGAAATGGTCAGTCAACGCTGCTCATTACGGGGCTGATGATTCTGGCTGCCGCTGACCTCAGCGAAGCCCGTTGGTGGCGAGCAACCCTACTCCTGTCACTTGCCTTCGCGTTCAAACCATTGGCCATTGTCATGATTCTGCTTGCGGGCGCGGTCTATCCCCGGATGTCGTGGCGACTTGTGATCGGTTTGTTGTTTGTCGCTTTTGTTCCGTTCCTCACTCAGCGTCCTGATTATGTCATTTCGCAATATCGTGCTTGTGTTCAAAATCTGGAAATTACGTTTGAAGTCGGTGAAACCGGACTTTGGGCTCAGTTTTTTGGCATGTTACAAGTCGTGGGTATCGAATTTCCGTCGGCCGTTCGAACTGGGATTCGATTGTTCGCTGCAGTAGCAACCTTGTTCGCCTGTTGGAAAGCCTCACGGTCTCTGTCACCAGAACGCAGCGCCTTCTATCTGTTCTCATTCGCGAGTTGTTATCTGATGTTGTTTAACTCGCGAACCGAAGGAAACACGTACACGATGATCGGCCCGGTTTATGGTGCGTTGTTGGCCGAAGCCGCATTTCGGTTGAAGAACCGGACAGCAACGGCCTGGATGATCGCTGCCGTGGTCCTGACAGTGGCAAATTATGAATTGGCGGTATTGGTCACACCACGGCCGAAAGCCATCTGGATTTCACCCCTGGTCTGCGTTGGTGTCACTGGGTATCTGATTCTTCGATTAGTTCAAGACATGCGAAGTGTCAGTTTACGGGACCAGGCAACAGCAGATGAGAATTCACCGTCATTGCAAGAGACTAGCGCGAAAACAGCTGCCTGAAATCGTTTGGGGAAAGATCAACCCGATTCATCCCGAGTGGTTGTCTCGCATGATCTCGATCTTTCGCAAATGAATTGTCTGGACCACTTCAATCACGAAGAATCCGATGTTTCGTACCGAAAGCGTGTGGACTCAGTTGATGATCGCCGTTTCGTTGAGGAATTGTTTTCTCAAAACAAGACCTTACGATCCGGTCGCACAATGTACTGAAATCAATTCCCATACGTGCAGCGGCTTTTGGAAGCAGGCTATGATCTGTAAAGCCGGGAACGGTATTGATCTCAAGAACCCAAGGTTGGTTCTCTGCATCAAGCCGAAGATCGACGCGAGCCAATCCACTCGTTCCTAACGCGACACAGGCATTTTGAGCGACCAGTTCCATCTTCTCGATCACAGCACGCGGAACATCCGCATCGAAGATATAGCGAGTTTGATCATCCTCGTATTTCGCCTGCCAATCAAAGAACTCACGATCGGTTTCAATCTTAATGGCAGGTAACGTCTGCAAGTCGATCAGTCCGACCGTCCATTCAGTCCCTTCAATCATTGTTTCCACGACACCGAATACATCGTATTGAAAACAAAGTTTCAACGCATACGGAAGCTCTTCAGGGGATCGAACAATACTCACACCAAGGCTCGACCCTTGCGTATCCGGTTTGACGACCAGCGGATAGCCAATGTCATCAGCTTTACGCGAAATTTGTTGCAGGTCGTCATTGTAATGGATTAACGAATATCTGGGGGTAGGAACTCCAAACTGCTCGAAGCGTTCCTTCGCTGCGGATTTGCTGAACGCAAGCCGCGAGGCAAGTGCGCTGCTTCCTGTATACGGAACGTTTGCTGCGTCGAGTAGTTGCTGAACCTGCCCGTCTTCTCCAAATCGGCCGTGCAGTGCGACAAACGCGACGTCGAATTGGGACCAATCAATTCCTGACAATTCCACGATTGCCGGATCAAGATGCAGGACACGATGTCCGGCCTGGGCGAGTGCCTCAGCCACGGCCATCCCACTTTTCAAACTGACCGACCGTTCGTCGGAATCACCCCCAGCAAGAACGGCAACGCGCAATGACAACCCATTTTCTATCATAATTCGCTTCCTTGCGTTTTCTGGTACGCGTCGCATGACGGGTTGTGAAGCGCGAATCCTTCGCGCGTTGCGAAAAAGGTCTTGGCACTATAAGTCAAAACTCTCTCTCAACAATGTCTAATATCCGCAATAAGGTTCGCGTCCGCACAATCTGCGACCAAAAATGGCCACAACGCGCAAGCGATCACCCTATTCTCATCCCATCCCTCGACGCGCGCGAAAACTACCAGAATTTGATTTCGGGCTCTAGGTGGACTCCGAATTGTTCGGAGATTTTGGAGCGGGTCAGGTCGATCAGTCTCATGACGTCGCTCGACTTGGCTCCGGGGTGAGTGACGATGAAATTGGCGTGCCGATCGCTGATTTCGGCACCACCCACGCGAGTTCCCTTCAGCCCGGCTTGTTCGATCAGTAATCCTGCTCGTTGACCACGCGGATTTTTGAAGACACAACCTGCGGATTGTGAGCTGAGCGGTTGCACGGATTTTTTGGCGATCCAATTCATTTTGAGCATCTGAGCGATTGCATCGGGATCGTCCCGTCGAAGTTCAAATTCCGCTTCGATCATGATCAATTCGTTCAGATTACTTTGACGGTAATCGAACGTCAGTTCGTCTTTGCCTCGGATGACTCGCTCCCCCAGTGACGTCAGCCCGGTCACACTGGAAACAAGTTGCGAGATTTCACCCAGACGTCCACCGCTGTTCCCGCAGAGAGCGCCGCCGATTGTTCCAGGAATTCCGGCCAGATTTTCGAACCCAGCCAGTCCAACTCGGACTGTTTCAGAAATCACATGAGATAATAAGGCCCCGGCCCCGGCTCGCACCCGATTTCCATCGATTTCGACCTTCGCAAACACGGGTGCCGTCAAGCGAATGACGACGCCGCTGACACCTTCATCTTTGACGAGCAAATTGGAACCACCTCCTAAAATGTGGATCGGTAGCTGCTCGTCATGACAGACTGTGACAAGCCCGGTCAGCTCTTCGACCGATCGAGGGGTCGCCAGGTACTGAGCCGGCCCACCCAGTCGCAACCAGGTATAGGGAGCCAGTGGCTCGTCTCGTTGAAGAATCTCATTGAATGCGTCGAGTGAACTCATGATGTATCCGGTCGATGTCGCCAGCCCCCATGGTCACAATGACGTCTCCGGGGCGCATTGCATCGTCTAATGTGTTCACGATCTGGTCAAGCGACGAGAAAAACTGGGCAGGAACACCATGTGATAAGATTCGTTCCGCCAATTCTCGTGAAATCACTGCAGGTTCATCAGCGACCGACTCGCGCGCGGCGAAGACAGGTGCTAATAAAACCTCATCGGCATGCACGAAGCTCGATGCAAAATCCGTCATTAACTCCATGGTCCGACGGATTTGATGGGGCTGGAATACGCATCGGATTCGACGTGTCCCCATGACTTGCCGCAGCGTTTTTAACGTAATCCTCACTGCCGTTGGATGATGTGCGTAGTCGTCGATGAACGTCACACCGTTAAATTCACCTACGAATTCGAAACGACGGCGAATCCCGTGAAATTTGGAAAGGCTATCACGAATGGAATCGGGTGAGACACCGATCTCGGCACACAAGGCCGCAGCCGCAAGTCCATTCCAGACATTGTGTTGACCGTGAATCGCCAAGTCGATTTCAGTGACAGTCTTTTCTTGATGTTCCAGCCGAAATCGAGTTCCGTTTTTCGTTTGTTCCAAACCAGCGGCCTGCCAATCGGACATGGGATTCATCCCAAACGATACGCGTTTTGCGTTAGTTCGAGCCTTATCCGAGACTTCTCGTGAAATATCACAGTCGGAATTGACCATTAGCACGCCGTCGGAAGCGGTCCTGCCGGCAAAGTCACAAAACGCTGTTTGAAGTGATTCAACGTCGGCGTAGCAGTCAAAATGGTCCGGTTCGACCGTGAGAATGGCTGAGTATTTAGGGTTCAAGTCAAGAAAGCTGTGCTGAAATTCGCAACTTTCTGCGACAAATAAATCCCCAGTTCCGCTCCACCCGCTTCGCCCTCCATCGCACAATTCTGCTCCCATGACGACGGACGATAATCGACCGCATCCCTCTAAAATGGTAGCCACCATCGCGGTCGTCGTGCTTTTTCCGTGAGTCCCTGCAATACAGACACCAGTTGAGAGCTTCATCAACTCTCCGACTGCTTGACTGTAGGATTGTTGCAGCAAAGAACGGCGTACTGCCAATCTCCGCTCCACGTTTTCTACTGGTATTGCAGGGCTGTAAATCAGGAGTTGAGTTGATTCAGAAACGTTGGCTTCAGAATGGCCTTGATGGAAAACAAGTCCGCGGTCAATCAGTCTCTTGATTGAAGCGTTCGGAGACATCAAATCAGAGCCAGATATGGAGCATCCGTGGTCCATCAGGACTTCGCCCAGGGCACGCATTCCTGACCCACAGACTCCGACGAGATGCGCCGACCGGTAATTATTTGTATCCATTGATCGATTGGTTTCTTTTTCGATTCGCAAATTCGCCTGATCGAGAAGTCCTGTCCCCTATCCTAACGGTTTGAGTTCACGGTCAATCCGGATCTCATCACATTTTCGTAAGCGTATTCCAGAAAACAACTTGTCTCAATGGCAATCGCCGTATTGGTTGATCGGACTGGACTTGTTAGATACACTGACGCTGTTGCGGAAGAGTCTTTTACCTTTGACATCAGCCTTTGGATTGAAAAAATCTTCTGCTGATTTATGGTCGACTGACGACGCATCCAGCTCCATTCCTTCGTAATATAAGTTCCGTCCCATCGTTTGGATTCTTGGTAATGGCCCAGATTGTTGAAATTCGCAATAGTGACGATCCGCGCGATGCGATCCATCGCGCGTGTCATCGACTGGCGGAAGGCGATCTGGTCGCATTTCCTACGGAAACGGTTTATCTGATCGTTGCCAATCCTTTAAGTTCGGCCGGAATCGAAAAATTGGTTGCACTTCAGCCGGAAGGTCGTCGAACCCTCTTGTTGAAGTCGTGCTTTGAACTCTGGGATTACGCACCCAAACTTCCCAAGTTTGCCGACAAGCTCTCTCGTCGAGGTTGGCCGGGGCCGCTGACGATTGCGATGAATCGCTCGTTGGTCGAGGGGGTTTTTAATGACTTCGATGAAAACGTCAGAAAAGCGTTAACCAGCAGTGACAGTACAGTCAGCTTTCGATCGCCGGCTCAACCACTTCTCTTGGAAACATTGAAATTGTGCCCTGCGCCATTGATCGCGTGTGCGGAGTTCTCATCAGGAGAAATGCTGCCGCGCAGCGCGGCAGAGGTTGCTTCACGTTTTGGCGATCAACTGACAATGATCTTCGATGACGGACCATGTCGTTATGGAGAACCGTCGACGATAGTCAACGTCGATTCGGATCGTTGGCAAGTCGCTCAGCCAGGTGTCATTTCCGAGTGTACGTTGAAAAGATTATGCGGTGAGGTTTACCTCTTTATTTGTACTGGAAACACGTGCCGCAGCCCTATGGCAGAAGCCTTATTTCGAAGATTGCTCGCCAATCGACTGAATTGTCACGATGAAGAATTAATGGATCGAGGGTTTAATGTCGTTTCTGCCGGTGTGTCAGCCGGAAACGGTGCTCCAGCGAGCCGTGAAGCTGTTAATGCGCTTGCCCAGGACGGGATTGACCTTCGAAATCACGAAAGCCAGCCATTGACGGAACGGCTTCTGCTACACGCGGATCATGTTTTGACAATGACTCGCGGACATCGACAGTCGATCTTGAATGCTCACCCTGATCTGGTAAGTCGTGTCAGCCTATTGTCTTCGGATCACGTCGATATTTCTGATCCATATGGAGGTGGTCCTTCTGAGTATGCCGAATGCAGGGATGCCATCGCACAGAACCTGAAAACTTTGATATCCCAGCTTATTCCTGCTAGTTCGTAAGCTCTTCGAGTTGAGAGATTTTTGTTACAATTCGCACCCGCCAATTGATTTACTTCACTGCCCATTAAGAGATTTGAGTCGCCTTATATGAAAATTGTTGTCGCCAGTGATCATCGCGGCTTTCAGGTGAAGGGTCGAATTCTCGCCCAAGCCGCCGAACTCGGCCATGAAACAATTGATATGGGGCCAACGACATCGGAAATTGTCGATTATCCTGATTTTGGAGCCAAAGGTGCTCGTTCCGTTTCCGAAGGCAAAGCGGATCGAGCAATTCTGATTTGCGGAAGCGGAATTGGGATGAGTATCGTCGCCAATAAGTTTCCCGGCGTTCGGGCGGCCCTCTGCCACGA
>JBAXBD010000102.1:0-12858 GCA_037142165.1 Schlesneria sp.
TCCTCGAACGAATTATCACAGGCTTTAAAGCGGAATAAGATGCGATTGCCCTGCCCTTTCACCACGACTTGTTCGTTAATCCATTTTAGAATCCCGTTGTTTTTTCGAAAGGCAATCGTCCGTTGCTCGTGTTTTGAATCGATATGTAACATGACGTCGTAATTGGTACCGTTTGATCTCTCGACAGACACATTTGTTGTGGCAGGAAGCTGGGGTATGCCGAGCAACTTACGATCGACCGCGTGAAGATTGCTGAATTCTTCCAGCCGAGAATCGAACAAAGATATTTCCTCGTATTTTTCGACCTTTCCACAACCTGCAATTGCGACGCCGATGCATAACAGTGGAACGAACAATCCGTATATCGTCACCTTCGGGCCGCGTTGATTTACGCTCTCCATTGGAATCACCTTCATTCAAGTGGAAAGACGATTTTTTGAAGCAAAGTCTTTTTAACTGCGACAAAACTGTGAAACAAGAAAAGTCTCTCTTTAAAAATCACGCAAGACCCGACGCATCCATCGTAAACGGTTGATATGATGTGAGGGATCTATTAGGACCCTTGACGGGTGAAAATTCGTTTGAATTGGAGCACTGCGAATGCAGATGGCGAGAACTTCCATTGTCATGTTTATAGGCCTTGTGCTGTCGTCGACAGATTCGATGGCAGCGGATACCAAAGAGTTCATCGAGTTTGCTGCGACATATGTGAAGGAGATTCGGCCGATCGTGTCTCGCTACTGCGAGAAATGCCATTCACAGGAACTTTCTGAAGCCGAGATCGACTTGACGGCATTTCCGTCGCTCGCTGACGTTCGAAAGAAACCCGAAACCTGGCAAAAGGTCAGCGAGATATTGGAAACTGGCCAGATGCCCCCGAAGAATGCACCTCAACTAAATGACGCTGACCGGTCGAAGTTGCAGCAATGGGTCCGTGGGTATCTCAAGATTGAAGCCCAAACTCGTGCCGGGGACCCCGGCAAGGTCGTACTGCGTCGACTTAATAATGTCGAGTACACCAATACGATACGGGACCTGACTGGTGTTACCACTCTGACTCCGGCACGTGAATTTCCTGTCGACAGTGCAGCGGGCGAAGGGTTTACAAATCTTGGAAATGCTCTCGTGATGTCGCCAGCCCTGGTGACGAAATACCTGGACGCAGCGAAAGAAATTGCTAACCACGCAGTCCTGTTGCCGCACGGATTTCGCTTTTCACCCGCTGTGACGCCGCGCGACTGGACCGAAGAATACCTGGCCGAGATTCGCAATCTTTACGCCGAATACACCGATGCCCAGGGTGGTACTCAGGTTAATCTTCAAGGGATTGTGTTCGATACGAATGGTGGTGGACGGCTACCGATTCAAAAATATCTTGAAGCGACCCTGGTGATGAGAGACCTGCTGGCGACGAAGACGGCTCAGCAGGAGCTGAACCCTCCCGAGATCGAAGTCAACAAGGCGATTAGTTCTGTTGCACGGGATCAAAAGCTCAGTCCTAAGTATTTACGTCTTCTTTGGGATTCACTGAACGGGAAGGAACCTTCATTTCTTCTGAATGGATTGCGATCACGTTGGCGAGCATCAAAACCTGCGGATTCCCAGTCGATTGCGGCTGTTATCGCTCGCTGGCAGCAGTCTCTGTGGCGGTTTACGAGCATCGGACACATTGGCAAGGTGGGTGGCCCGAAGGCCTGGATGGAACCGGTCAGTCCCATGACCACTCGATCAGAAATTCGCTCAAAGCTTCCCGTTTCGACGGACGGTGAACAAGTCACCGTTTATTTGACCGCTATGGATGCAGGAGATGGTAACGATCACGATTTCGTAGTGTGGCAGCAACCTCGGCTTGTCGCCGCTGGCCGGCCTGACGTACTTCTTCGTGACGTGCGGGGGGTGACTCGCGAATTGTCTGAACGTCGTGATCAGGTATTCGCGAGTACAGTCAAATGTCTGAATGCAGTAGCCGAAGCGAGTGCCGCTCAGGGTAAAATCGAGCTTGCCGAACTGGCGAGACGATATGACTTAGAAAAAGACGTGCTCGCCGCCTGGCTCGATTATCTTGGTGTTGGGACAGGCGGTCCGGTCAAAATTGAAAACCATTTTACGAATAAGATCTCGAATTCATCCGGTTACGCATTCGTCAATGGATGGGGCAGCGATGCCACTCCGCTTTTGGTAGCAAATTCCTCTGACCAGCACGTGCGGATTCCTGGAAACATGAAACCGCACGGTATCGCAGTTCATCCTTCGCCTACACTGCAAGCTGTGGTCGGCTGGCGGAGCCCGGTAACGGCGACTGTTCGTATCGAGGCCAAAGTACAGCATGCTCATCCCGAATGTGGTAACGGAGTCACGTGGTCACTGGAACTTCGGCGAGGTGCAACGCGACAGCGGCTGCGGACGGGAATTTCTCAGGGCGCTCAGGTTGTCATTGTCGAACCGATCGAAAAACTAAACATTCAACCGGAAGACGTCGTTTCAATGCTGATCGGCCCGCGCGACGGGAATCACTCGTGCGATTTGACAGCTGTTGACCTGGTCATTAAAGCTGCGGGCGAAGGTGGCGGCGTCTGGGATCTGGCTGCCGATGTCACACCCGACGTTCAAGCGGCTAACCCACACGCCGATCGACTTGGTCACGAGGGGGTCTGGCACTTCTACACAGAGCCAGTCATCGGAGCACAGCAAGGTGTGGTGATCCCTGCCGGGTCATTATTGACGGCGTGGCAGTCAGCGACGAATCCAGACGAGAAACGAGAACTAGCGGCCGCCGTACAGGAATTGTTGATCAATGAACCGCCAGTGACCAAAGACAGTCCCGACGCCCAATTACGTCGCCAATTGTCGTCATTGAGCGGCCCTTTATTTCATGCGATGACCCGATCATCGATTGCAAAGTCCATGGGTTCGTCTGCTGCGTCAAACAAGGCTCGGCCGGAATGGGGGCCCGACCCTGCGATCTTCGGACGTCATCCTGACGGTCAGGCTATCGAACCCGAAAATCTGTGCGTCAAAGCTCCGTCGGTGATCGAAGTTCGATTGCCTGCTGATTTCGCGGAAGGTTGCGAGTTAGTCACCACAGGCGTACTTCATCGTGAAACGGGGTCGGAAGGGACCGTTCAGATTCAGGTCTCAACGACCAGGCACGATTCAGTAGCAGGACTGGTGGCAAGTACCGTCACTGAAATTAACGCGAACAGTCAATGGACCGATAACAATCGCCGTTTACAGTATTCGACTCCAATTCTGGTCAGCGAGGGGAGTGCCGCAAGTCGACGCGTGGAAGCGGCATTTGAGACATTCCGCAATCTCTTCCCGGCCGCCCTCTGTTACTCTCGAATTGTTCCTGTGGACGAGGTTGTCACGCTAACACTGTTCTATCGTGAGGATCATCATCTAAGCCGCTTGATGCTGGATGAGACGCAAGCCGCTAAGCTTGATCGTTTGTGGAACGAGTTGCATTTTGTCAGCCACGACAAGTTGACTCTGGTCGATGGCTTCAAACAGTTGATGGAGTTCGCGACTCAGGATGCCGATCCGAAAGTCTTTGAACCACTTCGCAAACCGATTCACGATGCCGCCGAGGCATTTCAGAAAGAGCTGCTGGATTCAGAACCGCGTCAAGTTGATCGATTGATTGAATTTGCCGCTCGCGCCTATCGCCGACCGCTACGAAGTGGTGAAGCTGAGGAACTGCAAGGCCTTTACCAAAAACTGCGGGAACAAGAATTGCCCCACGACGAAGCGTTCCGGTTCACGCTGGCGCGGGTGCTTATTGCCCCGTCGTTCCTATATCGTGTTGAACCATTTCCGCCTGAGGCGTCTCAAGGGAACTCCGCCACACTTGTAACAGATTATGCGTTGGCCAGCCGTTTGAGTTATTTTCTGTGGTCGTCTCCACCTGATGCCGAGTTACTGCGGCTTGCCGAGTCAAACCGTTTGCACGAACCTGACATTTCGATGTCTCAGGCCAGACGGATGTTGAAATCCGACCGAATTCGATCGCTCTCAACCGAGTTTGCCTGCCAATGGCTGGGGGTTCGCGACTTTGATTCGCACGGTGAAAAGAGTGAGCAGTTCTTTCCAACATTTAGTGCTTTACGCGCTGACATGTATGAAGAGTCGGTCCGATTCTTCGCAGACCTGTTCCAGCGGGACGGTTCGGTCCTGGAAATTCTCGATGCCGACCATACGTTCTTAAACGAGTCGCTCGCGAAACATTACGCGATTCCCGGCGTCAGCGGGGTGGAATGGCGGCGCGTCGATGGGATCAAGCAATACGGACGGGGGGGAATCCTGACTCTGGCGACCACATTGTCCCAGCAATCAGGCGCGTCGCGAACAAGCCCAATTCTGCGAGGGAACTGGGTTCTGGAAACTCTCTTGGGGGAAAAGCTGCCGCGTCCCCCGAAGAACGTTCCACCGCTCCCCGAGAGTGAAACCGAGGCAGACCTGACTGTCCGTGAACTCGTTGAACGACATCGAACGATTCCGGAATGTGCGCACTGTCATGAACGGATCGATGCCTTTGGTTTCTCACTGGAAGGATTTGATGCGATCGGCCGCCGTCGCGATAAAGACCTTGGAGGGCGATTGATCGACGTCAATGTCGAACTTAAGAACGGAACCCGATTCTCGGGCGAATCAGGCCTTAGAACATACATTCTCGAAGCCCGGAGAAATGATTTCCTCAAGCATTTTTGCAGAAAATTACTGGGCTATTCCCTGGCGCGCGGTGTTCAGTTTTCGGACGAACCGTTACTGGAAGAAATGATGACGAGTCTTAAGTCCAGCAATTATCGATTTTCTGCGGCGATCGAAACGATTGTTCGTAGTCAGCAATTTCGTTTTCATCGCAGGAATGCGGTAGAGTAGAATATCGTTAGCACTCACTTACTAGGATTATTCCATGCACACCGAAAAATCTTCCCTTTCGCATCCATTTGATCGGCGTACATTTCTTCGCGGGCTGGGGGTCACGATGGCCTTGCCCTGGATGGAATCACTGAAGGTCTGGGGCGACGAAACTCGCGGGAATCAAAAGGGGAGTGAAGCTCCGGTCCGACTGGCAGTCCTCTTCGCTGGAAACGGGTTTCACGCGAAGGAATGGTGGGCGAAGGAAAGCGACAAAGGACTTGAGTTTGGCCAGGTCCTGGCACCGCTGAACGGTTTCAGCGAAAAGACTTTGTTCATCAAAGGGCTTTACAATGAACAGGCCCTCAAGGGGAATATTCATAGCTCGCAGACTGGTAACCTGCTGTCGGGGGCACCACTCGCCGCAGGGGGTGAAATTCATTCGGGGACCAGCGTCGATCAGTTGCTTGCCCAGACTTACGGGCGTTCTACAAAAGTACCAAGCCTGGTGTTGGGCTGTGAACCGGGGAATCCGTCGGTTCATAAGAACTATTCGATGATCTACAGCTCGCACATTTCCTGGAGTTCGCCGACAACACCGACGCCCCTGGAACTGTATCCATCACTCGCCTTCGACCGGTTATTCAAAGACGAAGTTCAGCGGGGTGACAAGAGCGTGCTGGATGCGGTATTGAGTGACGCCAGGCAGATTCGACGTGAGATCAGCACGTCGGATCAGCGTAAGCTTGATGAATACCTCGATTCGGTTCGCGATGTCGAGCAACGAATCGAAAATGCAGGAAAGCAGGGTGAACTGCAAGGCTGGCGTCCGACTCTCGATAAGCCGAATGTCCCTCGTCCACCGGAAGGGATTCCGCAGAATATCGCCGATCACATGCGATTGATGTGCGATATCATGGTCTTGGGCTTCCAGACCGATACGACGCGAATCTGTACGCTGAAATTGAATAACGATCATTCGTCGTTGCGGTTCCCGCATCTCGGGGTCGATTACATGATCCACCATTTGCTGTCGCACTCGGATACTCCTGACTGGCTGAAGGTCAATCAGTTCTTCGTTGAACAACTGTCTTACATCGCGAAGAAACTCGATTCGATTCAAGAAGGTGAACGAACGGCGCTCGATAACTCGATGCTGATGTTCTGCTCAAGCATGATGAGTGGCAGTCATGACGCGAGCCAGTTGCCTGTTGTGATGGTCGGTCGCGGTGGTGGTAAAATTCAAACCGGAAAAGTCCTCGATTACCGTGACAAGCCAAACCGGCAAATGTGTCGTTTGTACCTGTCGATGATGGACAAGATGAATGTTCGACTCGATAAGTTCGGCGATGCGACTGAGGCCCTGGCCGAGGTTTGACCGTCTGATAGACATTGTTTCACTTTTAACGAATCATCGATCTGAAGAAGGTTGTTTCATGCGTTTTCCTTTGTCATTCGTTGTCCTGATTCAGTTTGGAACAACGCTGGCGCAATCGGCGTTGGCCGGATGTCCCACGTTTGTTGAACAGGTGATTGACCCGAAAATCGGGACCGTCTGTTATGCCGTCACGAAGGCTGACGTGAACGGAGATGGAAAACTGGACATCGTTGCGGTCAGCGAGAATCGTGTGCAGTGGTACGAAGCACCGGGATGGACGAAGCACGTCATCCTGGAAGACCAGACCGAGATGGACAATGTCTGTATTGCCGCTCACGACATTGATGGCGATGGCAAGATTGATTTTGCTCTGGGAGCAGGCTGGATCAAGTCAAACACGGGAAGTATTCAATGGATGACCAGAAGCCAAAATCCCGATGACAAGTGGTCGGTCCATTTGATCGCACATGAACGAAGTACGCATCGAATGAGTGTTGCAGATGTTCTCGGAACCGGTCATCCGCAACTGGTTGTCTCACCCCTGAATCGCAGTTTCGAAGGTAAAACTGGTGTTCGCTTGCTGGCTTTTACT
The DNA here is from genome assembly GCA_037142165.1 of Schlesneria sp. Classification (GTDB taxonomy): domain Bacteria; phylum Planctomycetota; class Planctomycetia; order Planctomycetales; family Planctomycetaceae; genus Schlesneria. The sequence goes on from JBAXBD010000102.1 coordinate 6,828, forward strand.
GTCCCCACAGCTCCGAAGACGGACCGTTGGTTGTCCGTGTCGCTGGATGAGACGCTCAACCGTATGCATAACCATACCCATGCCGATTGGGACGGCGATGGACGACTCGACACGATCACGGCCAGCGAAGAAGGGGTTTCGCTGATTCGCAAATCGGCGGAATCGTTTCAAAAAACAGTATTGGGTGTTGGTGCTGAATCGGATAAGCCGGAGTTTCGTGGCGCAGGTGAAATCAGGGTGGGGAAGCTGAAAAGCGGGGGACGCTTCCTCGCGACCGTAGAACCGATGCACGGTACCAGCGTCGCGGTCTATACCGAGAACAAAGACAAATCGCTGCCTCTTAAACGGACTGTCATCGAAGAATCGATGAAGCAGGGTCATGCCGTCTGGGCCGCTGACCTGGACGGAGACGGTCAGGACGAGCTAGTCATCGGACATCGAGAAGCGGGAACGGGCGATGTCAAAGGACCTGGTCTTTACGTCTTTTCGTGTGATGATTCAGCCGGCCTGAAGTGGACGAAGCACGTCATCGACAATGGTGGAATTGCGGTAGAAGACGCACTCGTGGCGGATTTCAATGGCGATGGTAAGCCCGATCTGCTGGCAGGTGGTCGAGCGACCCAAAACGTGAAGTTGTATTTGAACCAGGGGAAGTAAGCGTAGGGTAGGTCGAGTCTTCGAGGCCCAGTATTTTGGCGGAATTGGTGGGCCTCGAAGACTCGATCCGCCCGACAAGGATTCCTGATGACGGTCTACATTCTTGGAACACTGGATACCAAAGGGACCGAAGTCGCGTACGTTCGCGACCTGTTGCGCGATTTCAGCCTGGCGACCTGTGTTGTCGATGCCGGCTGTCTCGGTGAGCCGACAATCCCCGCTGATATCTCCCGCGAGGCGGTGTTTGAAGCGGCAGGTTCATCACTTGCTGACGTTCGTCAAAAAGGGGACCGGGGCGAAGCTGTTACTTTGGCCGCGATGGGTGCTGCGAAAATCGTGGCTAAGGCAGATGCTCGAGGCGATGTTTCAGGCGTACTTTCGTTAGGAGGTTCGGCGGGAACCACAATCGGAACGTCAGCCATGCGAGTATTGCCGCTGGGCGTACCTAAGCTGATGGTCAGCACCTTGGCGTCGGGACAGACACGCCACTACGTCGGCAGTAAGGACATCCTGATGTTCAACGCCGTCGTGGATATTGCAGGATTGAATCGCATCAGTCGCACGATCCTCACTAATGCTGCGCGTGCAATGGCGGGAATGGTGAAACTTCCGAATCCCGTCAATCATCAGCCAGAGAAACAAGACCGGCCGCTGATTGCAGCAACGATGTTCGGAGTGACAACCCCGTGCGTAGAACGAGCCCGTCAGGTCCTGGAACAGGCGGGCTACGAGGTTGTTGTCTTTCATGCCACGGGAATCGGTGGCGAAGCGATGGAAGGATTGATCAAAGACGGAATGTTTGCCGGGGTTCTCGATATCACAACGACAGAACTGGCGGATGAACTGGTCGGGGGAATTTTGTCTGCGGGGCCAGGCCGGTTAACAGCGGCTGGCCGGCGAGGGATTCCGCAAGTGATCTCGGTCGGAGCCCTCGACATGGTGAACTTTGGCGCCCCTGACACCGTCCCCGAGAAGTTCAAAAGCCGCCAGTTTTACCAGCACAATTCGACTGTGACATTGATGCGAACGACCGTAGAAGAGAACCGAAAACTGGGGGAGGAAATCGGACGTAAAGCTGCCGCGGCAACAGGTCCGACGGTGATCGTGATCCCATTGAAAGGGGTTTCGGCCGTCGACCAGAACGGCAAGCCATTCGACGATCCTTCAGCCCGGGATGCTTTGTGCGAGGGGATTCTCTCGACGCATGGAGCTGTTGAAGTTATTCAGCTCGACAAGCACATTAATGATCCCGAGTTTGCTGAGGCTGCCGCGCGACGATTGCTGAAAATGCTCGACAAATAACGGGTTGCGCGGCCCTGGAAGCTTCGATAAGGCCGTGGATTTTTGTTGCATGGAAGCTGGCCGAAGTCTCCTGGACTGTGCCATCCGTTCTTTGTGTTGGAGTGTTTTTGTTGCCGTAAAAACGAAGCCGCACGTTGCCGTGCGGCTTCTCATCATTCGCGTTGGCTTAACTTTCAAATCGGACAATCAGACAGCGATTGAACGTCGGCGAAGACTACGAACGGTCAAACCAAGACCACCGAGACCCAACAGGGCAAATGTTGATGGTTCTGGAACTGAAGGGGGAGTTGATGGAGGAATCGAGAACGTTCCCGAATCGGAAATGGCTCCGGTGGCTGCAGGATCCTGGGTGAAACTAATCGTGAAGGACGCTGAACCGGAATCAGGGCTCGTGTAAGTTCCGCCCGTATAGGTACCGAGCACGTAGATGTTTTCGAAACCTGGACCACTGCTGGATACCGTAAATGAGGTGCTGGTGAAAGTACCAAATACTGCGTTACTAAACGAAAGACTCCCTGCATTGTTAATATCAAAAGAAACAGAGCCGAAAACCTGTGTTGGTATTCCAGCAAAATCACCGGTGGCTGAAGTCGTCGTAACAAGATTTCCGATCACGAACGTCGTGGCCGTATCAATGTTTCCACCGCCAACTGATGGCGCGCCGATGTCAGCAAAACCTAATGAGCCAACACCACCAGCGAAGGCACTGCTCACGCCGCAAACGGCAATTGCTGCAACCGCAACCAAATTCATGGCAAACTTCTTCATAAAACGCTCCCCTTACAGAAACGAACCGAATACTTTGGCCGGATGGACGCGGGAACCAACAAGTTTCCAGCAAAACAAATCCACCTCACAACCCTGGCCCTATTTCTGACTCAACGACCTTTCAAAGAGCGCCCTGGTATGACCCGACCATGACGTAACGATGGAATGAAACGTTGAAGCAAACTTCGAAGATAAAAAAACGCGAACGGATGGGTTCTCGATATTCTGAGAATCCCCCCAAGAATTGAGGGATCTCACTGCATTCTCTTCCGACACCCTTGACCTCAAGACAGTGTCAGATTTTGTTCAGATGAAAGGGATTTACGATTGGATCGTTGGGATGCATGTCGTTGTCGTTATTCCGCAAGACAATACACTCCCGGTCGGCCCGACATACTTTAAAACGAACATCGCGATTTATAGATCAATAACACACCACTACAGCGACGCACAAAAAAGCATTCAGATCGCCAAGAAAAGATTCGCAAGCCTGAATAGGTTGCATTACAAGTTGCCGATCGTTGCAAGGATCCCAAATCTAAGCGATCAATACTACGCAAACATCGAGATCGGCCCAAACCCCATAGGTGAATGCAACACGACTGTATCATTAGCTTGCGGTGAAGTCAAATATTTTGTTCTATTTTTTTTCATCAAAATTCTTTATGCATCTATTTAGAAAATACTCATTGGCTTGTTTGTTTATGCAACTTTCTGTGCACTCATCCTTTCAACTCATTAAACGCCGTTGACACATCTATTTGATACACTCCGATCGAAAATGCATTTGCGAAGGATGAAAAGACCGTACGTCAGCATGCAAAATACCTTGAAGGACTTTGCTGAGGCAGCAAGTAAGCACTCAAGAGAAGATTCCACAATGAATTTCAGGTCGGCTGGTTCAGTTGAAACGAAAAAAGAAGCCGCACTTTGTCGTGCGGCTTCTCATTTAGTTGCGATGGCAAATTGTCAAAGCTGACAATCAGACAGCGGCTTGACGTCGGCGGTAAGCACGGACGGCCAGACCGAGTCCACCGAGGCCCAAGAGGGCAAGGGTTGATGGTTCTGGAACGGTTGATGGAGGACCTGATGGTGGAATCGAGAGCGTGGCCGAATCGGAGATCGATCCGGTGGTTGCAGGATTCTGAGTGAAGCTAATCGTAAATGACGCTGCCCCGGAAGAGCTGGGCGAGTACGTTCCGGCCGTGTAGTTACCAAGGACGTAGATGTTTTGGAAACCTGGCCCGCTGCTTGATACCTGGAATGAGGTGCTGGCGAAAGATCCAAATACAGCATTACCAAACGACAGGCTGCCGGCACTGTTAATATCGAAAGAAACTGGGCCAAAAATCTGGGTACCAAGTCCGACAAAGTCACCGGATTGTGAACCGGTGGAAATCAGGTTTCCAATGGTGAACTGACTGCCCGTATCAATATTTCCGCCGACAACTGATGGCGCGCCGATATCAGCAAAGCCTAATGAGCCAAGGCCCCCAGCGAAAGCACTGCTCACGCTGCAAACGGCGATTGCGGCAACCGCAACCAAATTCATAGCAAACTTCTTCATAAAACTCTCCCCTAAACAATCAAACAAACACTTGGTAAAAAGGATGTCGGATATAACACAATTCCAACAAAACAATTCCATCTTCCCCCAAAACACTGGTCCAATCTCTGATTCAACATCGTCTTAAACCGCACTGGTTTCTCAATTACCAAGTGACTTTAATGGTTGATAGGCCGTTGAAGCAAAAAGTCAAGTTTCGCCGAAATGGCAATGAACCATGTTCACGCAATCCCGAGTAACCCCAAGTCATTGAGATTTCTCATTTTAGAGTCTGTCAGCGGCCAAGATCTGAGCGGCTGACAGCTTTTCGACAACCCCCTAGGGGGAAGAGGCCTTTGACAGCCTCTGGCACCGTAGGTGCACTGGCTGAAACCACCAGATGCCATAGCGAACGTTGCAAGGTCGCAACGACCTACGACAATGTACCAATCACCTGAGGTGGGCGCAATAATTCAGAAACATGCGCCTTGGGAATGTGCACTAAATCCTGTGACCGCAGCCAATGGAGCCTGATTTCCACAGGCATGGCACAGAGAATTCTTGTCGTTAAACCTTCGCTGAATCGACCAGAAAGATCTGAATCAGGAACTGCGGTTGAGCTGCATCCACTTCCATCTGACGCAGCGACCCCCACAAAAATCATCCAAGTCGGCCTTGAAATCAATTGAAGGTCGTCATCCGAAAGGGCTGGTTTCCTGGAGACCTTCGATGATACTTGCGACCGACTGCTGTTTGACGCACCACTTTTAGTATTCACCAAATCATGGGAGAAACAGTTACCGAAGAATTCGTCAGTTCGGGTAAAGCTTCCAACAAAGGACCTCACAATCAAATGACTAATGCCAAAGTCATCCGCTGCATCCACGCCAAACAGGGACTCACTCAACGGTGGACTGAGAGGGGGAAAAATAATCGAGGCTTCAACTTTTTTAGGCGATAGTCCGAAGCAAACCATGAAAAAAAGAGCCAGAATCCCCGCGTTCGAAGCGAGTGGCCGATTTTTCAAGGTTAGTGTGACTGCCAGCATCAGAGAATCCGAGTTGATGCGAAAAAAGGACCTGCGAAAGTGAAGTACGGACCAACACTGCGAGAAGGATCTCTAAAACTCAATCAAAAGTCAACCAAAAACGGGTCGCTTTTTTGAAATCACGAGAAAATGACAATTCATAGAAAATCAACACGGTAAAGTGTTTACATTCAAAAGTCGTTGACTTCGACGTCGCAGCACGACCGAAAGCCGTCTGCACTAAACTTCCAGTGTTGCAGTCATTTTTGATTCCTGCAATTCCGGTTTTTAGTGCATAAAGTTCTTGCCATTTTCAGATGTTCGTAAAAAAAAACTTTTTTATTTGGTGCGAAACTAAAGAGACTGCACGAAACAATTGATTCAGCCAAGTCTTCCGGCCGAACGAAAGATTTCGAGCACCCCTTGAGCCGATTGCAGGGCTTCGGTGTTGCCGATATCACACTTGACACCTTCGCGATCAAGCACGGACAGAATGCTGAGGATTCCCATGGAATCCCATTCCGGGACGTCCGATGCCCGACTGTCTTCATTCAATTTTGAGGCAGGGATATCGAGTGCCTCAGCAATCAGTTGAATGACGCTCTCTGCCGACAGCTTTCCTGGGTTCGAACCGGCGTTAAATGTCGACATGTTCGACTCCTCAAAGTAACGAGATCCACGTTCAATTCAATCGAGTTTCACAGCCCATTTTCAGGCCGCTTCAACAAGCC
>JBAXBD010000103.1:0-12771 GCA_037142165.1 Schlesneria sp.
CTGTATGACCTAGTGAAACCACAACTCCGCTGGACACTGCTTTTTGAATGAACTCAATTCCATTTTCAACTTCGGGGGCCACCGTGACTAACCGGATACGGCCCCCGGAAATTTCTTGCAGGCGTTGAAATTCGTCCCAGTCGGCTGGCCTGACGTGTTGTTTGGGATGTGCCCCGCGCGGTCCGTCTTCGCCTGAAATACACGGTCCTTCCAGGTGGCAGCCAAAGACCATTCGATTGGCCCACGCCGCTTGGTCGCAGGCCGCTCGAATCGCAGCGAAACCAGTCGCCAGACCTTCGAACGAATTAGTGATCAGCGTTGGACACAAGCGTGTTACGCCGAATCCAAAGTGGGGTGACAAGGCTTTTAAGACGGCATCTGCCGTCAAAGAGTCATCGCTGAACCAGGTCCCACCGTATCCATTGATCTGCAAATCGAGGAACGCTGGCGAGACAAATGGCCAGTCGTTCAGGCTTCCTTGCGGCCAGGCGGGCTCAATCCGACGAATCCGATCGCCTTCAATTTCGACGCGAATCGGTTCGCCGTTCGCATAGTGACGAGCGAAAAGAGTGAGCATTTGTATTGTCACGCCATGATTTTTTGAATTCGAGTAACCGCTTCTTCAATGTTAGCTCGACTGTTGAAGGCACTCAGTCGGAAGTATCCTTCGCCTGCCGCACCGAATCCACTACCGGGCGTTCCTACCAGGTTCGCCTGGGACAGTAGGTGATCGAAGAATTGCCAGCTTGTCATGCCACCGGGTGTCTTCAGCCAGACGTATGGGGCATTCGTTCCGCCGTAAACAACGAGTCCCGCTTTTCGCAGCCCGGCACATAAAATCTTGGCGTTTTCCAGGTAGAAGTCGATCATGGCTCGAACCTGTGTTTTACCCTGTTCGCTGTAGACCGCCTCGGCCCCTCGTTGCACGATGTAGCTGACGCCATTGAATTTCGTGGTATGGCGCCTGTTCCAAAGTGCGTGAAGCTCGACCGATTCGCCGGACGACGTTTTGGCTTTCAGTCCTTTGGGCACGACGGTAAAGGCACAGCGAGTTCCCGTAAAACCAGCGGTCTTGCTGAAGCTGCGGAATTCAATCGCGACGTCGCGGGCACCGTCAATCTCGTAGATCGAATGCGGAATTGAAGGGTCGGTAATATACGCTTCATAAGCGGCGTCGAAGAAAATGATCGCGTCGTTGGCTTTGGCGTAATCGACGAACTTTTTCAACGTCTCTTTCGAGGCGACTGTTCCCGTTGGATTATTGGGATAACACAGATACAGCAAATCGACTTTACGGTCGGGCAGGGCGGGGGTGAAATTGTTTTCTGCCGTGACGGGGAGATAAACCAGTCCCGCATATCGGCCGGTCTCGTCGGCGGCACCTGTTCGACCTGCCATCACATTGGTATCAACGTAGACGGGATAGACGGGGTCGGTCACGCCGATCACGTTTCCGGCACCGAAAATATCGAGAATGTTCCCGGTATCACACTTCGAACCGTCCGAAACGAAGATTTCATCCGCAGAGACTTGTGCTCCACGACTAAAGAAATCGTTTTGAGCGATCGCATTCCTCAAAAAGTCGTAACCCTGTTCCGGGCCATAACCGCGAAAAGTCTCCCGTTTGGCCATTTCGTCGGTGGCACGGTGCATGGCGTCGATGATCGCAGAAGGAAGCGGTTCGGTAACATCGCCAATACCAAGGCGAATGATCTTGGCGGATGGATTTTCTGCCGCGAATTTTGAAACTCGTCGACCGATCTCGGGAAACAGGTAACCCGCCTTAAGTTTCAGATAGTTATCGTTGACAAGGGCCATTATAAAAATCTCCGATTGGACGAAAGCGGTCTCTGGGATCAATGTTGAGATCGAGTTGTAGAACCCGACGCCATTGAATTCAACCTTGCCTCAGCATGATATATTGCGTGGACTCCTCAGCGTGCTCACAAACGAACACAAGGTCAACATCAATGCTTCGGAAGAGGATGGAAGCGATTCTGGAAGAGTGGGTCACGCCCACACTTGCAACGGAAGGGTTTCGAAAGTGTAAAACCGTTTATGAACGACGTTTTTCCGAAATGGCTTGGGTCGTTGATATTCAATGGGGCCAATTCAAAAACGCTGTCGACGCTGAATGGACGCTTAACTGTGGCGTATTTGTTGAAGGAGTAACCTTGGCCTATTTCAATCGCCCTGATCCAAAGCAGGCTCAATTAATGGACTGTTGCATCCAAACGCGCGTCGGAATGCTGGCGCAGGGCACAAGAGACAAGTGGTGGCGATTGAAATCAAGTGACGACGCCGTAACCGTTGACCAGCAGATCGGTGAGGATATTTCTTCTCGAATTCGAGCCGATTGTCTTCCCTTCCTGAAACGTTTTTTGACGCCCAATGAGGTCTTAGATTTCTTAGTCACGCCTCGAAAAAAAGAACTTCAACACGTTTGGCCACAAAGCAAAGCGATCGCATTCTTGTATGCTGCCGCGATTGCATCTCATTTGAAGAATCAACGCGAAATGGAAGCATTTCTCCAAACCGCGATCGAAGAATCAAAAGGATTTCCAATTGAGGATGTCGTTTTACGCTTACGAAAAGAATTTAATGATGATGCACAGTGAGTGCCAATTTGGCAGTCGCGGTTTGGTTCCGCCGATGCTGTTCCTCATGATTTTCCGGCATTTTTGACACTTCAGACATGGCGCGCCACTTGCTTTTGATAATTGCACGCGGTCGATGGACTGCCTTTCTATTTCGATGTTGATTGCATTTGGAGTTCCCCGTGACGCAGCCTCAGGAATTCACGTTTCAGACCGAGATCAAACAGCTTCTTCATATTCTCTCTCACTCGCTGTATCAGAATCGCGAAATTGCTTTGCGTGAGCTGATTTCGAATGCATCCGATTCTTTGAATAAGCTTCGGCACATTCAATTGAGTGACGAGCAATACCGGGATGATGCTCCTTTAGAAATCACGCTGGAGCCGGACAAAGAAGCCAAGCTGCTCGTGATTCGAGACAACGGCATCGGGCTGACTCATGACGAACTGGTTCAGAACCTTGGAACAATCGCACACAGCGGTTCGAAAGAGTTTCTCCGTTCACTGGCGGCGAAGGCAGAGGGGGCGGGAACGGCTCCATCGGCCGATTTATCTTTGATTGGACAGTTCGGAGTTGGTTTTTACGCCGCCTTCATGCTCGCAGATAAGGTGGAAGTGGTCACTCGCAGTTACCGCGAGCAGACTGGCTGGCGCTGGGAATCCGACGGTTCGGGCCGATTTACGATTACTGCAGTCGAGGGTGATGTTCCTCGAGGAGCACAGATTCGCCTGCATCTGAAAGACGACATGGATGAATTCACCGACCCCCATCGGCTGAAATTCATTGTTCGCAAGTATTCCACGTTTGTGCCGCACCCGATTAAGCTTGCCACTGATATTCTGAACGAGCAGAAGCCGATCTGGGTGGAGCCCAAGAACCAGGTCACTGATGAACAGCACGCTGGTTTTTATCAGTGGCTGACTCATCACTCTGAGGAAAAACCGCTTTGGCACCTGCATCTTTCCAGTGATTCACCGATTCAGTTTCATTCGATTCTGTACTGTCCTCCATCAAATTTCGAATTGATGGGCTTCGGTCAGATCGAGCACGGGATCAACCTTTGTGCCAAGCGAATTCTCGTTCAGGACGACTGCCGTGACTTGTTGCCAGAATACCTGCGATTCCTGTATGGAGTCGTCGATTCGGCCGATCTTCCTCTGAATGTCTCGCGAGAAACTCTGCAAGACCACAAATTGCTGCCAAAACTAAAAAAGGTCCTGATTAAGAAGGTTCTGGATTATCTGGCAAGTTTGGCCGAAGAACAGCCTGAGACCTTCAAGACATTCTATCAGCAATTTGGTCCGATTCTGCGAACCGGGATCGGTCAGGATTTTGAGAACCGTGAGCGGATCGCCAAGCTGATGCGATTCCATTCGACACACACGGCGACCGAAGCGTCGCTGCTTGTCGGCGGTAAGGCCGATAAATCGGTGATTCCAAGTGTTTCGCTCGACAGCTACCTGCAACGAGCCGTCGAGGGGCAGACTCAGATTTTTTATCTCAGCGGACCCGATCTTGATGCCTTGTCACGACATCCACTGCTGGAAGCGTTCCGAAAACGTAACCTGGAAGTGCTATTCCTGGACGATCCGATCGACGAATTCGCTTTGACACAGTTGCGTCGCTACGAGAATAAGGACCTGATTTCGATCGATTCGGCCGACGTCGTCTTCCCGGAATCAACGAAGCCGGCCGAGACCGATGAATTAAAAATCAAGCCGAAAAACCTCACGCGGATTCTGGAGCTCTTCCGCGGCGCGTTAGACGGCAAGGTCGAAGACGTTCGCGAATCATCCCGATTGACGGACAGCAACTGCTGCCTGATTAATCCCCAAGGAACAATGAGTAATCAACTTCAAAAGGTGCTCAGCCACACGATGAAGGAATATGAAATGCCCAAGCGGATCTTTGAAATCAATCCGCATGCCGGTCTGATTACTCGTTTGTGCGATCTCAGTACCAATTCTGACAACGATGATTTTATCCGCGACTGTGGACGACAGTTGTACGCGAACTCGCTCATTCTGGATGGATTGATTCCGGACGTCGAAGAGACGACGACACGGTCACTTCGATTTATGGAAGAATTGGCCAGAAGTAAATCGTCGATTGTGATCTAAGGTATTTGTTGATATGTGTTTCAGGTGAAATCAGGGGGCTCCTCGCTTCGAGGAAGCCCCCGTTTTCATTTTGCGGCGCTGAAGAGGGGGTTAATTTCGATATTCGAACGCTCGACCCAGAAAATACGGCCTCGGAATTAAATTGGGCTGTTTGGGTTGCTGCAGCAAACCCTGCGGCCTGTGACGGTCGTTTTGTGCTAGACGCAGATTACGCCTTCTGATCCCGTTAATACTTACGATCGTTGTAACCGATACCTCAAGAGTAAGTGTTTTATTCAGTCGCAAGGTGAGGGTTTGCTTGCACTGACGTTAGCGTCATGCTGTCCTCCACGCGGTTCACAAGGTTGTGACATGAACAAGTGGTATCGCCCTTTCGGATTTGTGTTGCTGGCCGCTATGGCTGGTAATCTGTGTGGTTGCGCTCAGACGAGCGGTTGGCTTGCCAAGAAGCCACCCAAAAAGGACGCCGAAGAAAAGCTTGCTGATTCGAAGGATTCGAAGAAGAAAGCTCGCGACAAGGACAGCAAGGGGAAGAATTCGAAAGAACTCGCCGACTTGAAGTCTGATGAATCGAAGAGCGCTTTAGGTGGTCCAAAAAACGCGAAGACGAAGGGTAAATCGGCCAAGACGGATGACACGAAGGTTGTGTCTGCCTCCAAAACGGATGCTCCGAAGAAAACCAAACCGCGTGTCGATCCGCTTGCCGTAGAAGAGGGTGCAGACGCCGTTGCCAGTACCGCGTCGGCAAAGTCCAAAACCAAGCCGGCAGCGCGACGCTCTGACGACGATCTGGATACATTCTTGTCATCAATCGAGAATCCGCCAGGGAAAGTTGGAAAAGAGAAAAGCGCGGTCAAAGGAAAAGCTTCAGACGAATTCGATACGCCAAGTGGCAACGATGCTCGGAAGAACGTCGTTCAGGTAAAGAAAGAAGTCGAGAGCAGCTCTGACGGGTTTGACGGAGACATCGCTGACTGGGCCGACGAGAAATCCAGCCCTGCGGAAAGTCCCGTCAAAACTGCCCAGACATCGAAAGTTTCTTCGTCATTCGACGACGAACCGATCAGCACGACAGGTGACAATCCGGATTCACCATCCGACGATGAAAAGTTTGATTCAACGGAAGAAACACAAAAATCAAGCGTTGTTTCTTCCGAGAAGCACTCGGCCAAACATGGAGCAGGGCGGGGGATGCAAGATCTGTGTCCGAATGCCGACGGCGATTTGGCTGAGGTGTTGAAGGATCTTGATCCATCGGATGCGGAATCGCTGAAGCGAGGGCTGCATCAGATCGGCCAGATGGGAGACAAGGGTGTTGCCTCGGCACCGTTGCTACAAAAGATGCTGAAGCACGAAGATCAGTTCGTGCGGGCGCATGCCGCTTTAACAATGGCACGACTTAAGCTGACAAATATCGAATCAATCAAAGTTGTGACCGAATCGTTGAAATCTCGAGACGCAAGTTTGCGATCGTTTGCATCTGCGGTACTCGGTGAAATGGGGCCACAGTCGAATAAAGTCCTCACGTCGCTGGCAGAGTGCCTGAATGACAAGGATGGCCAGGTACGACTTCGTGCGGCGGAAGTGCTGATCCGCCACGATGGATTTGCCTATCCCGCACTGCAATCCTTGCTGGCGAGTCTAGCAGACAAGGACGAGAACGTTCGCTGGCTGACGACCTATTCGCTGGCAGAGTTGGCTCCCGAATCGCCGGAAGCGGTTCAGGCCTTGCTCAAAGCCTCGCATGATCCTGCCTTGAAAGTTCAAATCGGAGCGGTCTACGCTCTCGGTGAGATCGGGCCGTACGCGAAACGAGCCACGAGCGAACTGCGGAAAGTGTTTAAGAGTTCAGACGATGAAGAGCTGAAGTCGGCGATTGTTTACTCGCTCGAACAAATCGAAAAGTAATCGATGGCGCAGAACCACGTGAGGTGTTTAAGATTGATCTCGTTCATAATCGACCTGCATGGACTAACGCCACGGTTACTGAGATGAACGATATGCTGTAATTCATGATTGATCAGCACTCTGACTTGGTAACAAGATGATTCATGTTCTTGCTTTGGTGGAACTGGTGCCTGGACATCGCGACGACTTTCTGCGTGAGTTCGCTCTCGTGACGATCCCAGTTCGCCAGGAAGCTGGTTGTATCGAATACGGAGCTGCCGTCGACGCGACAACGGACCTGGCTCAGCAACAGCGCCTGGGAGATGATTTTGTTCTGATCGTCGAGAAATGGGAAAGCCTGGACCACCTCAAGGCTCATCTCGTCGCTCCTCACATGACCGACTACCGAATTCGGATCAAACCATTCGTTAAGTCGACCCGATTACAGGTTCTCGATCCAAAGATGTGATCCAGCGAATCGTAGCTTAACCGGGGATACCGCAACCCTGTGTGCAGTCCTCCTTCCGTGAGTTGACACACGCTGTGCAGCCGTCTCTAATGGCAAACGGTTGTAGGGCTTATTGGAAGGCCGAAGGGTTGCACAATTTTGGGCTCTATTTTCACGAAATTCTCTAAACACGGTGAGGAGTAAGTTCATGCGGAAGAGTTTGACTTGGATTGCGTGTTGCGCGGCGTTTGCGGCGTTCGTCGGGGGCCCAGAAGCCCAGGCTCGTCCTGACTATTTAAAGGCATTCAATGCCACGTATCCCGCACTGAAGACCGAAGCCGAAGCTGCAAAGTGCGGAATCTGTCATCCTGAAGAAAAGAAGTCTGTTCGCAGTGACTACGGCAAGGCTTATGGCACTGCCGTTGGCGAAAAGAACGTCAAGTTCGCCGCTGACGAAAAGAAACTCACCGACGCTCTGAAGAAGATTGAATCCGAAAAGAGCGCCACCGCTGGCAAGACCTACGGTGAACTGATCAAGGAAGGAAAGCTTCCTAAATAAATCTGGTGACGTTGAATCGTCATCAATTTTGCATGGACCAGCTGAAGCCCGATTCTCCGAGTCGGGCTTCACTCATTAACGCGGGCAAGAATTTTCGTCGGCGATACAAACGACTGACTATCATGACCACTGATAACACACATGAAAAATACGACAGCGAATCAAAGCCCATTTCGCTCGAGAAGGAGCAAATTTCCAAGCCAAAATCGAAACGATCCTGGCTTGGCTTTTTCCGTGATATCCTGATCTACTTTCTAACGTATCTCATCGTATCGGGGATCACGATCGGGCCATTTTTCTGGAGCTGGTACGGAGCCGTTCATGCAGACGGTTCGAAGTGGATTGCCCGTTTCTACCAGCCTTTGGCTTTCCTCTGCGAGATCTGTCCTCCGTTGGGCCGGTTGATTAACGCGTGGGTCAATTGGTGGATCCTATGATCGGTAGGGTTAATTTCACGGATCAGTAGGGTTAATTTCACGTCGCATTTCGTGATCCGATTAAAATTCTCAGGCTCTTCCCAGGCGGCTGTGTACGTGCGTTCTGATTTGTTTCTTCTTTTTCATGCATTTATTCTTCGGTTAACGACAATAATTAGTTTGCACAAACGGCTCGAAGGTCTATACTCATGCGGTAAACTGTCAAAATATGTTTTGACAATGGACCGCCGAGTTTAGATGCCAAATGAACTGATAAGCATCCCTAAGGTAGAAATTTCATACAGATGCAAAGCCGTCCTACGAATCTTGACGACTTGCAGAAAAGTGGCTGGGTTTCAAAATCGGTTAAAGCCGAGCTTCGCGATAATTTTCTTGCGGCCCTTTCCGCTGGCGAGCCACTTTTTCCCGGAATTATCGGATACGAGGATACGGTCATACCCGAGATCAACATTGCGTTGATTGCCGGGCATGACATGCTTTTTCTCGGTGAAAAGGGGCAGGGGAAAAGTCGCTTGATGCGTACCCTGACGCGATTTCTCGACGAAGCGATCCCTTATATCGCTCATCCCGATGCACCCTTACACGACGATCCTTACCACCCGATTACGCGCGTTTGCAAAGAGCTTGTCGCAACCGTCCCCGCGAGCGAAGTACCGATTGGATGGTGGCCGCGTGAAGAGCGGTATGTTGAGCGGCTGGCACCTGGTACGAAATTTGCCGATATTATTGGCGAAATCGATCCAGCAAAACTGGCTGGCGGAACGAGTATGTCAGCAGAAGCTGCCCTTCATTTCGGACTGATTCCGCGAATGCATCGCGGCATTTTCGCCATGAACGAGCTCCCGGAACTCGACGAACTGGTACAGGTGGGAATGTTCAACATTCTCGAAGAACGTGACGTCCAGATTCGCGGGTTCCCCGTACGATTCGACATCGACGCATTGATCCTCTTTTCTGCCAATCCATCAACGTATAACCGAAGCGGGAAGGTCATTCCTCAGCTCAAGGATCGAATTGGTTCGGTCATCCATACTCATTACCCCACAGACCGAGATCAGGGTATCGAGATTATGGAGCAAGAAACCGGAATCGATCTGAATGGTCCGTTCCCCGTGACCGTTCCACGGTTTATGAAAGAAATCATCGAAGAGCTCAGCATTGCTGCTCGCAAGTCAAAGTACATCGATCATCAATCCGGAGTCAGTGCCCGATTCAGTATTGCGAATTATGGAACGATGATTGCCAGCGCTCGTCAGCGCGGTGCTCGATTAGGTGAGCGTCCTGCCGTACCGAGGATCAGCGACCTGGGACACTTGTATTCATCGTCGCTCGGAAAACTGGAACTCGATTTGATGGGGAGTCACCAGATGAGTGAGCGCCAGATTCTCGATTCGCTGGTTGCAGAGGCGATTCGTACGGTATTCAAAGAATACGTGGACGAACACGGGATGGACGAGATCGCGCAGATTTTCAGCAAAGGCGTCAAAATCGAAGTGGGAGACATGCTTCCGTCTTCTCACTATGCCGAGCGTTTGAAGCGTGTACCACCGGCCTGGGAAAAGGCCTTTGAAGTGAATGCGTCCGCTGATAGCGCAGTGCGCGCCTCATGCGTGGAATTTGTCCTGGCTGGTTTATATGCGACGGAAAAAATCTCTCGCAGCCAGTCCCGAGGGGAAATTCGATATGAAGTCTGACGAAATGATTCATGAGCAACTCGGTGGGGTTATACACACTTATCAGCATTATGACCCAAAAAATATTCCCAGCCCGTCTTCGCCACCGCCCGATCTGGTATCGCCCGCGTTTGAGCATATGCTCGAATTCGGCAATATGCGTGAATTGACCGACGAGGAATTGGCGCGTGCGATCAAGCTTGATATTCGTCAGATCTCTGGTTTTGGGCCGAGCCTCGAGTCGCTTCGAAAAATGTTGCTCGAACGGATTCAGAAAATCCTCGCAACTTATGAAACGAAAAAGGTTGTTGAAGAGGCCAAGCGCTCATTCACCAAGCTGGCCCTCAATACTCACCCTCCTGATGAATTGAAATCCGCGTTCCAAAAGGGGGTGGAAGAAGAACAGATTCGTGACCTCGAACGCCTGTGGTATCAAGCGGGTGGCGAAAAATCCCGGTTCGCCCGCCAACTTGTCCAATTGGTTGATCGGCTGGGAGACAAGTACCAGATTGACGAACTCGCTTCGAAGTACACCTTCACGGGGCGTAAGCCTCTGTCAATCGACGACGCTCTCGCCGTAAAAGAAGAGCTGGAGACAATTGAACGGCTGTTAAAACAGCTCGAAGAGGCCGCGAAGACGGCTCAGATCGCTGTTATTGATTTGTCCGAGTTAAGTCAGTACGCCGATGAGGAGCAACTCGAAGGTCTGCAGGCGATGCAGCGGCAAGTTGAAGAAATGGTCCGGCAGCTTGCAGAACAACAAGGGCTGGAAAAGACAAAGAATGGCTATCAGCTTAGCCCGAAAGCCTATCGCATTTTTCAGGGGCGATTGCTCGAACAGATCTTCAGCCAGTTGCAGGAATCGCGAACGGGACGACATCAGGGACCAATCCAGGGTGAAGGGGCAGTCGAGATGCCAGACACCAAGGAATACGAATTTGGAGACTCGGTCTCGCAAATGGATATTCCTCAGTCTCTGGTGAATGCGATGATTCGCAACCCGTCAGGTCCTTTGCAGATGCGATCTGAAGATATTGTCATTCATCGCACTCGCAATAATCCGAAATGCGCAACAGCGGTTCTGATGGACATGAGCGGTTCGATGCGACAGGGTGGTCAGTACATGAACGTCAAACGAATGGCGTTAGCCCTGGACGGTCTGATTCGTCGCGAATATCCCGGTGACTTCGTGCAGTTCGTCGAGATGGCCACTTTTGCCAAGCCACGTCACTGCAGTGAAGTGGCATCACTGATGCCAAAGCCCGTCACGATATTTGATCCGGTCGTCCGCCTGCGAGCGGACATGAGTCGTGAAGACATCAGCGAGTCGGATATCCCGCCGCACTTCACAAACATCCAGCACGCCATGCAACTGGGTCGCCAGTTTCTTTCCGCACAAGACACTCCCAATCGTCAGTTGATCCTGATCACCGATGGCCTTCCTACGGCGCACTTCGAAGGATCGCATTTGTATCTGCTTTATCCGTCGGACCCGTCAACAGAAGAAGCGACGATGCGTGAAGCCTTGTTATGCGAACGTGAAGGGATTGTCATCAATATCTTTCTGCTTCCGAGCTATTCACAAACTCGTGAGGACATCCGGTTTGCTCACCGCCTGGCTGAAACCACGAAGGGCCGAGTCTTCTTCACAGCGGGCAACGATCTCGATCGTTTTGTCGTCTGGGACTACGTGAATCGCCGAAAGTCGATCGTCGGTTAATACTTTTACTAAAAGCGGATCGATTCGTTGGTGTCAAAAAGACCTCGATCGATTTTCCCATTGTGGATATCAATCGCAGCTGATGTAGCGTCTCTGGTCACGCGACTAAACAGGTGCGAGCTGAAATGGATTGTAAATTCGCGGTCCTCCACAAGTGTTTTTCGATCCGATTCGTGCTGATTTTGACGTTGGTCAGCTCACTCTTTTCGTTGAAAACCAATTCATTTGGCGACGAACAACCTTCTGGAACGGAATGTGAAAGATTCGCATTTCCTCCTGGCCGACCAATTGCGGTTCCGGTCGAAATTTTTGGCCAGATTCAAAATCTCTACCTGTCGACGACAGTCGGGACAATTATCCTCGATGAATCGAATCGAGAGAAATTACGACGTCTCCCAATTCCAAAGAATTTGAAAATCCCTCCTTCAAACGCATGGCACGAGTACTTTCCTTCTCCCGAAATAAGAGTCGGAAAAGCGAACCCCGATCCTTTTTGCGATGTAGAACCGGTCGCAGTCTCGTCAAAAATGCGAGATTTTTTACCGGAAATTGGAATGGAAGGGACCGGGTTTCTCGGTA
Organism: Schlesneria sp.; assembly: GCA_037142165.1. Taxonomy (GTDB): domain Bacteria; phylum Planctomycetota; class Planctomycetia; order Planctomycetales; family Planctomycetaceae; genus Schlesneria. The sequence continues at coordinate 12,021 of JBAXBD010000103.1, forward strand.
TGGACTACCTGAATACCAAGGTTCTTCGCCTCTGTCCGGACGAGGGTTATGCACAAATTGATTCTGTGACCAAAATGCATTCAGAACATGCGGAGCGAATTACGTTACGCGAGAATTCTGTCAATATGCTGATTAAACTTCCATCGGGATTTGAGAGTAGCAAAATTGATACGGTCAGTGTGAATTCAGTAACTTTGACTACCGCCGTTTTCAATAAGTTGCTGGCCAGACGTCAGATTGTTTTAACACAGCCGAAGTGCGACGCTTCCACGGGACCAACATGTCTTGGGGGCGTTCTGGAATGGTTGGAAATTGGCCCGTTCCGAGTCCATAACGTCGTGGTATATGAGGGAAAGAATGTGTCGATCGGTCTCAAGTTCTTAGAAAGATTTGAGTCTGAGTTCGATTTCCCGAATCGGATTGCCTACTTTAAGCCAGGCAAACGATTTTTCTTAGCAGACCCACGGACGCGATCAGGCTTCGGAATCAGACGATGGGAGGGGCGGACTTTTATTATCGGCGTTGATCCGGCGGGTATCGCTGCCCAAGCCGATATTCGTAATGGAGATCGATTGCTCAAGATCAACGAGACCAACACGGATCAATTGTCGTTTTTTAAGATTCGAGAGATGCATTCTGAGCCGGGAGTTGAACTGAGTCTGACGATTGAACGAGACGGTGAAACCCGTGATGTCGTATTGCAAACGACAAATGAACCCGATCCGTTTCCAACCGGCCCCGAACGAACTGC
>JBAXBD010000104.1:0-12731 GCA_037142165.1 Schlesneria sp.
GCGTCGATCGACCGGACGGAACGTACCGGCAGCCCTGGGCTCGTCCTTTTGCTGGCAACATTGCTGGTGGGGGCGGCCGCGTCCTTTTCATTCCTGCCGCAGGATCAGGCCGGGCGGCTGACGATTGGCCTGCTGGCCTTCCTCCAGTTCACCATCGTCCTGGATTTCATGATCCTGTCGCCGCTGGGGCTGGTGGCGGTGGGGATCACGGCCGGCGTGGCAGCCTGGGCATACTTTACGACGTCAGGCAACCAGGCTGTCTCTCACCTGATGCAGATTTTTGGCGACTTCTACAAATACTTCAGTGATATCTGGTCCGGCATCGTCGCGGCCGTCAAGAAAGGCGATCTGGCGTTAGCCGGTCGCATCGCCTGGGCGGGCTTGCAGCTTGGATTCCTTGAAGCGATTAAGGCGATGGGCGGGGACTGGCAAAAGTTTTTGCGGATGGGACTCAATGGAGCCCGGGTGTTTAGTTCGGCGTGGAATACCGTCTGGACAGGGATGGTCAGCGGCTGGCGGAATGCTCAGAACTTCCTTGCCAAGGGAATCACTCGGTTGATGGGGATGATTGCGGGTAAGGACGAGGCCACCATTCAGGAGGAAATGGCGTCGCTGGATCAGATGGCTGCTTTCGATAATAAAGCTCATCAAGGAAAGATGAAGCAAGCTTTCGACGAACAGCAGGCCAAGATCGATGCCATGCAAAATGCGTTGGTACCAGACGACAAGAGGATAGCTCAGTTGAAGTCCGAGTTGGCCCAGATGGTTGGCCAGGCCAAAGCGGCCGAGATGAACCCAGCCAATAAACCGGCGAACGTTGGTGTCCCGGAATTCGGGGCGGCATCGTCAGGCAAGAGCAGCAGCCAGGCGGGGACATTCTCGGCAATTGCGGCGGTGGGATTGGGCGGAGGCAATGTCATGGATAAGATCGAGCGGAACACGGCGGCAGCAACGGCCGTGTTAAACAAGATCGCCACGAAGAGTGGCAAACGGATGGTTTTCGGCGGTGGGGCGGGCTTCTAAGGATGGGTGACAATGTCCGGTATCAGCGTCGATTACAAACTGAATCCATTTTCTGGTACCAGCGGCAACGAAAGGGAGCTTGACGTCGGGCTGACTGTGGTTGGTACCGACGATTTCGATTCAGCGATCGCGGCCGCTAAGAGTTTTATCCCGCCACGACTGGGACCACTGTATTTGCAAAACATTAAGCTTTCGCCGATCACCCCAACCAATTGGGACGGGAGTGCAATCTATGCTGCTCCTAAGCCGACGGATCAGCCGACGTACTCGATTGAGATCGGGGTCGGATCGGCCCATTTCACTCAGAGCCTGCAGACGGTCGGAGCTTATGCAGCTCCTGGAGTTCCCGCTACAAAGATCCCGAATTTTAAGGGGGCGATCGGCGTGACAAAAGATGGCGTCGAAGGGTGCGACGTCAATGTGCCTAGTCTGACATGGACCGAGCACCAACTGCTTCCGTCGTCTCAGATCACTAAGGCTTACATCCTGACGATTTTCAATTTGTCTGCTCGTATGAATTCATCGCAGTGGCGAATCTTTGCACCGGGTGAAGCGCTTTTCATGGGAGCAACGTTGCAGCAGTCTCAGGACCGTGACGGATGGACGGGTGATTTTCGTTGGATTGGCAGCCCCAACGCGGAAAACATTCCCGTCGGCAATATCACCGTCACAGCCAAGCTGGGGCACGATTACTTGTGGGCTCGGTACCAGGACGCGGTGTCAAACGGAAACGCGGTTAAGATCCCTAAATTTGTGTTCGTCGAACGAGTCTACACGTTTGGTGATATGAGCACTTTGAGACTTCAAGATCCTACGTAATTCGAGCGAGAACCTATGGCCGCTAAACATGTCAAACCGGGCGATGATCTGACGATTGACGCGAACGTCTACAACGCGGCCGTGGATGCGTACTTGTTAAAGAACGGCCAACAGCCTCGCGGATCGTTCCGGCCGGAGCAGGAGCAACAGACTCGGATCGTCATTCGCAATGACACCGGTTCCGACGTTGTCGCTTATCAGCCGATTGGGTTTGGCAATCCGTTGATTTCCCCAGACGATGACCTGGACGGATTTCTTGATCGGATCATTCTGTCAGGGCATGGGCCTCTGTCTTCTTACAATTACCAGTGGGGTCTGGCACAAGAAGCCATTCCTGATGGGGATTTCGGTGAGGTGGCTGTTTCGGGCTTATCGTACGCCCAGGTCCAAGTTAAATCGGGCATGATTCGAAGTGCGATCAAATTCGTTGATCCGTTTACGGCGATCGGCCCGACGTTAGTGCCTGTGAATTGTGGAATGTGCCGAGTGATCTGGCTGCAGGAAGTGACTGGGACGGGGCAGTATGCCGTTGACGGCACAGTCTGGGCGATCGTCAATCTGGGGTGATCAATGAACTCGTGCTGTTGTGGCAACTGTGCCACGATCTTCAAACTGAAACCAGACTTGAGCGTGCAGTGGTTTCAGAATTTCTATTTTGATTACGACGCGAACTCGATCGACCCGTACGGCGGTTCGTCGAACAACTACCAGACCGTGTACGCGTGCGATGAGGATGCCGACGGCAACGTGTACCAGGTGGGATCGTATGCCGGTCATTGCATGCAGATGCTTGGTCTTGTGCTGCTGCCTCAGACGACGCCGCTTTACACGATCAGGAGCTGGGACAAAGACGGCAACCTGCGCTGGGGCTGGTCGGAAGCCATTTATGGAACCCCATCACCAGACGGGATCGGTCGAATTCCTCCCGTCACTCTGACTAGCTGCCGGGTGGCGAACAACGTTATTGGTGATTATGGCACGTACGGCGGTACCGGGCAGATGATTCTGGTGGGAACCGATGCGAATGCAGGGACGGGGCTTGGTTCAACCGTCACGGCATTGGATACCGACGGGAATATGCTTTGGCGAACGGTGTTCAATCGGTTTACGGCTCGCGTTCATTCTGTGAGCGCGACGACGTCACTCTGGCGGATCACGGGTGAGGTGTTTCCAGGAGACAGCACGCGTTACGCGTTGTCGAGCGGTTGGTTGATTATGAACAATGCCAACGGTTCGGTGCTGTTTTGTTCGTTGACTGATTCGAGTTGGTCAATCGGCGGGGTTGCGGCGATGGATGCCGACGGTCTGGTTTATGAAATGGTCGGTGATTTTGAATTATACAGCGATCTGACATCAAGCCGTGTTGGTGTCACGCGAGTGACTCGGTACAGCAGTAACGGATCGAATATTGATTGGTCCGTAGCCAGTCCGTACATGAGCGGAGGACTCGGCAACCCCTTCCCGATCAACGGAGCGGCTGCCGGGTCTGGGTTTGATTTGTCGCTGGAAGCAGAGACGCTGGTAGTATCGACCGGTTCAGCATTCGAGCGTTTCACCAAATCGAATGGTAGCCATGTTTCGATTCGACGGACGCCGGTCTCCACGTTGTACGTAACAGATGACGGCGGGATTGCCGCTGCGACTCAGGTTGAAGATTACACGTATCGATTCCAAGGAGCGTTCGCGGTTTTTACTCATTCCGGCGATCGCTGGAAAATGTGGGAGGGCGGAACGGTTGCTGATGCTCGCCGAACAGCCGACGGCGGGATGCTGGTGAGTGCTCAAAAGAACTGCCCCAATTTAGGATTGCCACCGGGAGAAATGGGGGACGATACCAATTGGGAAATTATTTCGTGCAGCAGCCAAGCGAGTTTTGATGCCGTTTCAGTGTCACAATACGGCATTTTCAATATGACCAACGGCACCGGCAAGGGATACACCGATTGGTCCACATCGTCGGGCTGTTCAGCCGGGTGCCTGTCGTTGAGTGTTGACCTGGTGGCGGCGGTGTCAAACACGTACTACGGTCGAGGCGGTTTCGGTGGGTATCAAGTTGTTGCGGGTTACCCAGTAGGCAACGTGGCGGCCAACCTGGCGGCGAATACAAGCTTAGAATCGGGCACGCCTGCGATACCAGCTCCTTCGGCAGGCGATGTCGTTTCGTTTGACTGCTTTTGAGGGTGACTGATGCTCGAACCCTGCGGTTACCGACAACGAGCGGCCCCACTTCGGCACCTGGCTGGCCCGCCGATCCCGTCGTTTTGGTGTTCGCTGAAAAAGTGTACAACGATTGAGAAAGCTCACCCCTGGCTGGAAGTGGCGGGATGTGACGGGTGCAACGAGCGAGATCCGCACGCGATCGTGGCAGCGATTGACCTTCTGCCTGGCTGGATCACCTGCGACAAACGAGGCCTGCCGACGGGCGAAGAAGTTCCCTGTCAATGCTCGATCGACCGACGGATTTTTGAATGCAATCACAAGGCTAACGAGGGAGGCAGATGTCTCAAACGGCTGCCGCCAGGTGGAAGAATCGAGAGTCTGGGCAAGATCATGGACGGAACGGCCGTCTGTGCAGAGTGCCAGATCTGGAATACCGAAAACGAAACCTGACTACCGCTACTAGACAATAGCGGTAGTAAGGCCAAGGAAAGGTTAGTTTATGGGTTCGAAAATGCCAGTTCAGGCGATCGGAAGCGGAGTTGCCGTCACGGAAGTGCATCGCAACGGCGTCCACGCGCTGCCGTTTCATCAGTTCATTGCCCCGACTGAAAAGTCGAGTGGCCCGATTTCCTGTTTTAGTGGAGAATTCCACACGTCAAACGGAATCGAAAAGCGCTCAATGAGTCGTTTCTCAAATTCCCGATCGAGGTATTCGATCGACTTGGCAAGTTCGGGAGGCACAGCATTCTCACTGGAAAGGACGGCCAAGGATGGCTTCCAAGTACACTCCGTCAACAGTTATCACAGCGAACGGAATTGCCAAACCCCTTTCAGCCTGGTCGTCTGATCTTGGGTGTCCAGTCCAAACGCTGATCGGAAGGCTCGATCGAGGATGGTCGATCGAACGGACTGTGTCCGAGCCAGCAGGCGCAAAGGGCGGAAGCAATCGAGGGAAGAAACTTGCGGCCGAGGTATTGACACCCGAAGAATTGCAGGCCGTCCTTGCTGCCAACAACAAAGGACTGACCGGAGATCGCAACAGGGCGTTAATCGTGGTGGGCTGGCGGTCAGGCCTGCGGATCAGTGAGGCTCTCGCGCTGAAGCTGAGCGATCTGAACCCACAACAGCAGACGCTGCGGGTATTGCACGGCAAAGGAAACAAGGCCCGGACGGTTGGACTCGACAGTGCAGCCTGGGCGATCGTTCAACAATGGATCGCCAGGCGTGAGGCCTGGGGACTTCCTGCGACGGCTCCGCTGTTCTGCACCGAGACGGGCGGCAAGCTTCAAGATCGTTACGTCCGGGAGCTGCTGCCGAGGCTGGCCAAGACAGCCAACATCGACAAGCGCTGCCACTTCCACGGTCTCCGACACACGATGGCTTTTGAGTTGGCAAGTGAAGGCGTACCGATGCATCTGATCCAGCAGCAGCTCGGTCACAGCAACCTGGCTGTCACGAGCCGGTACATTTCACATCTAAACCCGGCCGAGACGATCGGACGAATGAAAGGCCGTTCATGGGGAGCCGAAAGCAAGAAAGCAACAACTGTGTTACATTCGCAGTTGCCGTCACCTGACTGGCTCGATCGACTGAGAGCTGACCTCGGCGAGCGTTTGATTTCGTTTACAGATCTAAGATCCGACGCTGATCAGTTCCGTGCACTCGTCACGTTGATTTAAGTTTTATTTGTCGCCGAATGGTTTCGAAAAAACGATTCAAAACCATTTCGAACGGGTCCTTCCCGGAACTTTTCGTTCGGACCCCCTTACGGGGCAGCAACGGTGTGCGACTCCCTTTCTTTCATTTGTGTGGCCACAAAAATACCACAACCTATGTTTTCTAGCCTTCCCAAACCGTGAAAACGGAACATTTCCACAACCCCCAACAAAGTTCGAGCCCTAGTGGGGGCAATTGTGAGGATTGTCATGGTTTTACGGGATGTTGTTGCAAAAAGGACCTTTGTTTCATTGTTGTCGGCTGCCGTTTTGTGCCTGTTTTTACCCCCAGGCACGAACGCTGCCGACAAGACCGCTAAAGGTGCCGCTGCTTATGAGCAGTTTCCCAAACCAGTCCGGACTCTCTTGAAACAGGCGTATGCAACGGAAATTAAACGCCGAACTCAAATAATTGGCGAATGCAAAACATTTTTGTCCAAGGCAAAAAGTGACGAGGCAAAAGCACTTGGCCAACAAGCGATCGCGACGGCGAAACAGGAATTGGAGGATCTCAAACAAAATGATCCTCCGTTCATCGGGATGAGATTAGATGCCTGGCATGGAGACGGCGGCCTTGATGCCGTGGAGATGGGGCCGCTGACGGTCGGAGACATCGGCGTTGCTGCGCTGCCAATGAGAATCATTCAGGTCACCGGGCCGGAGTCCGCAATTCTTCAGCGTCGACTTCAAGACAGTGAAACGATGCTGGTCCAGCTTAAGGGCGTGTCAACTGAAGGATGGGTTGATGATGCCGAAGTGAATGTGCCCGGTTCTCTTTGGGTTTCGGGAACTGTCAACCAGGCCGGCAGAACGATGGTTTTGCTCGAACCATTCGATTGGGAACGGTATCGAAAAACACTTCTTCCGAAATGAGCGTTGACACCTATCCGGCTCAATGCACAATGAAGGGATGGACGGAATGATTCTTGATGATCGATTCAGAACAAAGGTCAGAGCCGCGATGCTGGCTCATGGATGGTCTCAGGCTGAACTTGCGCGTCGAATGAATGTTGATCGCCAGTACGTCTTCAAGTACCTCGGACAAAACGTTTCGCCAGAAACCAAGACGATTGAAAAATTTGCTGAAGCGTTAAACGTCGACCCTGGCAATTTAACCGATCGGCATGAGCTTGAAATTTTGTCACCTGCGGAGTTGACAACGTAAACCGCAGAGATTACTTTTTCCCCCGTCGAACTGACGGGGTTAACACAAGAGCCCGACCAATTCGATGGTCGGGCTTATTTTTTTGCCCGGCCCCTCAGTCACAACTTCCGGGGGGAAGCGATGGCAACGTTCTTTAGGTTTCTATGCGTCGTAATGTCGAGCGAAGTGGATCACGCCAGGAGATCCTTCGCCTACGTGAGAAATCGATCATCGCTGAAGCGGCATGAGTCGTCACATTCGTTACAGCCATCCCCGCTGAAGACTAGCCGCACGGATTGCTGATCACGCGTACTTCGGGCGTTGTTTTCGCCCGTTCTGGATTGCCACATTGGCCGTTGAATGGATTCGGAGATTCGCATGGACGCACACAAATTGGAAGGTGTTTCCCGTGACATTCACGGGCCGAGCTGCACCGGCCATGCAGCGTCTTTCGTGCGAGGTACTTACAATGTTGCTCTTGGAATGGTTACCGCTTTATGTGTCGAGGCAGCTCGATCTCGAAAAAACGACGATCGGGACTTACGAGGTTGCCGTCAACAAGTTCGACCGCTGGAAAGTGGATCGCGATCGATCGCCATGCAGGACGGAGGACCTTTCGGTGCCTCTCGTCTCGGACTGGCTGTCACATTTGACGTCGGAAGAAAAACTGAAGCCGAAAACCGTGAACTCGTATCGGTCGAGTGTCAATGCGGTCTGGTCCGGTGCAATGAAGGCCGGACTTTCGAACGAGGCCAACAATCGACTCGTGCCATCGTGTCGAGTTCCCCACAAGATCCCGATCGCCTGGACGTTAGACGAGCTGCGGCTGCTCGTCGAAGCGGCCAAGGCCAAAAAGGGACGTCGGAAGAACAGGTGGAATACTCTTCGACGGGACTTTTGGCTCGGTCTGTATTTGTTTCTGTACGATACCGGAGCCCGATTCGGTGCCGCGCTGGCATTGGAATGCCAGCACGTGAACATTCGACGCAATGTTGTCACGCTGCAGGCGGAGAGCAGCAAAACCAAAACGGATCAACTGGTCTCGATTTCGGACGAGACGGCCGAAATCTTGGAACGGTTGATTGCCGACGGGCACGAGTTGGTCTTTCCGAACGGAGTCAACCGTCAGGAGTTGTACGACGAGCACAAGCGAACGCTTCAGTCGGTCGGGCTGCCGTTCGATCGGTACCACATGTTCCACTGCATTCGAAAGACGACAGCAACGCAACTTTCAATCGCCTCTTCGATCGAAGAGGCGTCCAAAACGCTCGGGCACACATCCACTCGCATCACCAAGCGAACGTATGTGGATTCACGTCAACTGCCATTTGTTCGAGCTTCTCAACTTCTGCCACGTCCGACAGACGATCCGGACGACGATGGTGCCAGAAACATCATCAAGTTCCCCGCAGTCGGCTGATCGCTTCGGCAATCTCGTATCTATCCCATCTCAAAAGTGATTTCCCAAGAAATCGCGGCGGGGACGCTGTGTTCCCGCCTGGACGTCCGGGGTCTGTAAAAGTCATCAAGCAACGTTTGCTGACTCCGGACGTTTTTTCTCTCTCTTGTGTGTTTTCGTCTCTTCGTTCGGTCCCGTCGTCTCACGGAAAGGTGGTTTCGTGTCTCAAACTAAGCTGAATCCTCGAAATGAATATCCTCCCGCGATTGTCAGGGAGGCTGTCAGGCTCCGCACTGAGGAAAATTTGCCTCTTTCGGCGATCGCCAGTCAACTAAACCTGTCACGAGCCAAAGTGAGAACGATCCTCGACCGTGAGGGGCTCGGAAGTGGCATACGTGGAAAACATCCGGCTCCTGAGCCTCCTAAGCCGGTTTCTGCCGAAAATCTGATTGACGCTTACCTTTCGAATCCTTCTGGCCAGCGTGATCTTCTCCGTCAATTGGTGGGAGGTCGACGTTAACTGTGTCTCACCTCCTTTGCGATCTTGTGTTTATCGATTCAGATGCCGACGGGCGGGAATGTCACCGAACGTTTCCGGCCGGCAGTCCAGTCACTGAGGCTCGCGAGGGTGACCTCAAGTGGGCTGATGAGATCAAGATCATTGATTCACGGATTCGTGAGAATGCTCGTAAGGGAGATCGCGATTTTTACTGTATGTACTTGGGATCTCGTCCCAGGCTGCTGCACCGTCGGTATTGGGATCCTTCGTTTCAGCAGGATCAGGATATTCGACAAAACCATCGTTCGAAAACTGTCATCGCGACCGCCGAGTCAGAGAGTGAGGGATGGAACCCCTCGACTATCCCGGAAGACGAAACTGCTCAGCTCGGCGGTCGCGATGACAGTGATCACCAGTTAAAGCGGCTCATACCCGCTTCAGCCCCCGTCCCTGACCGTGATCTCGTAAATTACGGTCAGGACGGGATTCCTACGACGTTGGAGAGCCCCAGCCCTGGTTCTGGTTTGAGCCAGCAGGGCTGTAGGGTTCTTCAATCAGCGATGCACGATGCCGAAGAACTCGAACCGTCCGGCCCGGACGTTGTAGAGCGAAGGCTAGTGGAGACCGAAACGCCTCAGGGGTGCCAGCCCCCTGAAGCGCTAGGCTCCGCCCAGGCTTACGGCATGGTTGTGGTTGTCGACCTGCTCAACTTGCTCGTGCGAGCGTTCCACGCTGGGGCACCGTCAAAGATCAACGGCGTAAAGTCGCTGCTTCTGACCTGTGCCAACATTATTGAAAAGCTGTCACCGGAATACCTGATTTTCGCGGCCGATGGTGGTCATGCCGAGCGGTCTGCCGCCTGCCCGGACTACAAGGCCCATCGGCCGCCTAAGCCTCCTGAACTGGTTGCTCAGATTGAGCTGGCGGTAAAGGTCATCTCGGCGATCGGCTGGCCCATCGTGCGAGTGAAGGGCTGGGAAGCGGACGATGTGATCGCCTCCCTGGCTGCCACTGTGGCGCCAGTGTCAGCCGGGTTTGTGGTCTGTAGTTGTGATAAGGATCTGCTGCAGTTGCTCGTGAAGAATGAGACTGATGCGACGAATGGGACGAGTGCCACGAACGGGACGGGGGAAGTATCGGCACCCTTCGGATCGTCGCATACGTCCCATCAGTCCCATTCTTCAAACGTCAAGATCTATCACCCGTGGGACGGCGGCAAGTTCTTCGGACAAAAACACATTACTGAGAAATACGCCATCAAGCCGCAACAGTTTGCGGATTACCTGGCGTTGGTGGGGGATGCTTCGGATGGCATTCCTGGGGTTAAGGGAATTGGCCCCAAGAAAGCGGCGGAGCTGCTGGCGACTTATCCAGATCTCGGATCGATTCTGGAAGCCGCTCGATGTGTGTTTATCAAAGGAAGTGCAGGACGCACGTTGAACGAGCTTGCCGACGTGGCAAGGATGTCACGTCGGCTCGTTGAACTTCACCGAGGTCTCCAGATTCCGACCGACTGGCACGACACTCCCGCGACGTCACCGACGGCCGGGTGGATTGATGCTCTTCGGTCCAACGATCTGGGAGCTGTCGTTAATCGCCTGTGTGACGTGTTGCCGATCAGCGGCCGCGTCCGTTCCCGTTCGTCCCTTATCGAGGTCACCAATGAGCAGCCATCCCTCTTCCCCGCTGTCGATCGAGCAACCACAACAACAAATCCTGTGGCTGGCGATCGCCAAGTTTCCTCCGACTCATTTGCCGGGGACTCAACGCCCGAACGACGGGACGGAATGCCCGATCGAATTTCGGGCGATCCAAAGCATGCCGATGGAATACGGACCGGCGATGGATTGCCTGATCCATTGGATGAACAAATTCCTGAATCCTCGCTGGGTATTCACACTTCAGCCGTTTGCCCTAGTGGATTCGTCTCCCCAGACTCAATCGATACCTTCCCGCTTCTGTCGCAGCTCCCTGCAGGAGCATCTGACGACGTCAAATACCAGTCTATCTATGCCGCGAGTTATCGAGATTCACGAGCCGGCCGGTTCGACCGGGTGAACCCTTGGAAAATCGGCTCACACTTCGCATACGCCTGGAACCTCGGGTTCAACATGGAGGCGTTCAAGTTGCCGCCTCGTGAACAGGATATGCAGGCCGTTTTAGTCCCGATGAAGACCGAAACGCCGTCCAAATCGCCTCAAAAAGCACTGTTTTAAGAAAGGATCTCATGTTAGCAGACCATACAACCGAGGAACCAACCGAAACGTCCGAGATGTGGGGGATCGTTGATCTCTTCGGACATACCAAGATCGCGGGCAAAATCGGCGAGCAAACCATCGGCGGTGCCGCGTTTGTCCGCGTGGACGTTCCCTACGTGCCAGGTGTCGAGGCTCATACCAGGCTATTCGGCAATTCAGCGATTTATTCCATCAGTTTCACCAGCCAGGCGATCGCGGAATCCGCGGCTCGCAAGCTGCAGGCCAAGCCGGTCTCGGTCTATGACCTGGACGAAGAGTCTCGGACGCGTCTGGCAGCTCTGCCAGCTCCCAAGATCGAACGGAACCCCTACGGAGGGGGCCGCGAAGTCATGATCGACCCAAACGACCCCGAATTGAGCGATGAAGACGACGCCATTGATTTTGATAGCGACGAAGACTCAATCGACTAACGAATGATCCAGGCGAGCCGGGGTGCGTCAGCCCCCGGACACTTCGAATTATTTTGCTGAGGCTGCCATGACAAATAAAATCGACGTCGACGCCGAGACAATCATTGGCTTGTTCGATGTCCCGCAACATTACCCTGGTCCGCGAAAGCCATCAAAGGCGACGATATTTCGTTGGATTTATCAAGGCTTGAAAGTTCCCGGGACTGATGATGTCGTGAAGCTGGAATCGGTGAAGCTGTGCGGTATCCGATGCACATCTCTTGAGGCGTTGTCTCGTTTTTTGTCCAAGTCGAACAATCATCAACCTGACAAGTAAAACCGCTAACCTGTGATGTGTTTATGTGCTTATTTACGTGGTTCGCTTTTTTAAAAAAAGGCTTGTTTGAGGTCGCCAAGTTTGTCAAACCAAGTGGCGACGTTTCAGCCACAAATTGCGATTTAGGCAAAGTGAACCACGTAATTCTATTCATTTTTTTAAACCACCATTCGAAAGGAATTGAATGCTAGTACTCTCAAGGAAGCCAGGCGAAAAGATTTTGGTTGGGGACATCACGATTACTGTCGTGCGGATCGGCCCGAATACCGTTCGGATCGGGATCGAGGCGCCGCGAAGCATGAACATCGTTCGTGCAGAACTCAAAGGCGAGGAGCGTTTCGAAGAAGTCGGCTCAATGCTGGTCGAGATCAACGCCGAAGGGATTGGAGACGCCGAAACGTTCGAGATCGACGATTCCCTCTTCGGCCCGGTCCCCCTCGGAACGATCGACATGGACCGAGTCCATCAGCACTCTGACACGGCCGTGTCCTATCACGGCATCGTGTCCGGATCGGAGGCCTCATGAGTTCCTTGGAATTCGGAGTTCCCTACCCGATCCGTCCGCAGTTCTATGCGAACGATTTCCTGAGGATCATCGAACGGGAGGCGATCGCCCAGAAGTTTGGAGCCAGCGCGTGCTGGCTCCTGACGGTGATCGTGTTGACCGAGGACAAGGCCAGGTACCGTCGAGCCCCCTGGTTCCGCATGTCATCGTTAGAGATTCGCGTCGGGCTGAAACATGATGCCATCCAGTCGATCGTCAGGCGACTGGTCCAGGAAGGCTGGCTGTATTGGTCGCAGCTCAACAATCGAGCCCCGATCTATGCGTGGGTCTGTGAACCTCATTGGTTGCAAATTCACGCCGAGCCAAAGGGAACCTACGTGAAACCCGTAGATTCACCCGTAGATTCACCCGTAGATTCACCCGTAGATTCACCCGTAGATTCACCCGTGATTCACACGGTGTCTACTCTCCCTTCCCCTATCC
>JBAXBD010000105.1:0-12510 GCA_037142165.1 Schlesneria sp.
GCGCTCGGTGACCGAAACCAGCATGATGTTCATGATGCCGACACCGCCGACCAGCAACGAGATGGCGGCGATACTCGCCAGCATCATGGTCAGCGTCCCCGCAACCGCTCCAAAAATATTGGCGATCTCGGTCGTATTCTGAACGATATAATCACGCTTTTGACCCGGTTGAATTCGATGGCGTTCGGCCAGCAGTTGATCGATTTCCAATTGAGCGTCCGCCATGACCTGCATCGAACGTGCTGAGACCATGATGGCGTTGACGTTATCGAATTCAGACCCCTGTAACCGCTTGCGGACTGTCGTATAAGGAAGCAGAACGAGATTGTCCTGATCCTGGCCCACCATGTTGGCTCCCTTTTTCTCAAGAACCCCCACGACTCGGAACGGAATATTTTTGATCCGGATCGTCTCACCGATCGGGTTCACCGTCTGGAACAGCTTGGCAACGAGTGTATAGCCAATCACACAGACCTTATTGGAGCTGGAAATGTCACGATCTGAAAAGAACGCTCCCTTTCGGACGGGCCAGTTACGCACGACCGGGTAATCCTCGCTCACCCCCATGATTTCCCGCGGGCTGAAGTTGGAACTTCCGTAGATCACCTGCCCGGCGGCTCCAACCACCGGCGTTGCAGCCAGGACCGACGGACAGTCGGTTTCAATCGCTTTCGCATCACGAGCCGTCAATGTCACAATCGCCTGCCGCAAACCTTCGCGGTTACGCTCGCCTGGAAAGACCAGGATCATATTGGTTCCCAAGGCTTGAAACTGTCCCTGGACCAGCGCGTTAGCACTTTGTCCGAGCGAGACCATCGTCGTGACGGCGGCAATCCCGATCACGACACCAAGGACCGTCAGTCCTGCCCGCATCCGGTTCTTGTTAAGAGCGCGCCAGGCAATTCGCAAAGTCAGTAGAAGGCTCATAGGAACATTGCATGATAAGAATGTCGAGACGCGAACATCGTTTTCTTTGACAAACTTTGTGAAGTTGACTGCGACGAGCGTGATGGGACAACCGGAGAATTGATCAACGTTTCGCCCCGACTTTCGAAACTTGAATTCCGGTCACCAGGACCATTCCCGGCTGCAGGTCTCCTTCGACCATCTCGGTATACTGGCTGTCGCTCAGTCCCGTAATGACAGAAATCGCTCGTAGTTTGGCTCCGTCTTCCACCCAGACATGCCGGCGATCTCGTTCCTTGCGCAGCAATGTCCGTTCGGCGGCTGACATGGACTTATCGCTCTGCTGAGCTTCATCGTCATTCCGCTCCGAAGTTTTTTCGATGTGACCTTCGAGAATCGGAATATCCTCAGTCCTTACGTGCTTTGCATCCGGATAGAATCGCAATGCGGCATTCGGAATTTTGGTGACATCGCCTCGATACGCGACCTGGAACGAAAGGCTCGCTGTCATCCCGGGCAGCAACTTCAGTTCTGGGTTCGGTGCGGAAACGATGACGGGGTAAGTCACGACATTTTGCACGGTCGTTGAACTCAGGCGAACTTCGAAAACACGTCCTTCGAACAGCTCATCGGGATAGGCATCAACCGTAAAACTGACCGGGTACTGTTCGCGTTGTGCCGCCTTGATCAGGCCAATGTCTGCTTCGTCGACGGAGGCATGGACGTACATTTCCTTTTTCATGTCGGGAGCAATTTTGAAAAGCTCCGGAGTTTGAAACGAGGCGGCGACCGTTTGGCCTGGATCGATCTTCCGATCGATGATCATGCCGTCAAGCGTCGCGAGAATCCGGGTATAGTCCAGATTGGCTACCGAGTTATCGAGCGTCGCCTTAGCCTGAGACACTGCTGTTCTCGCTGATTTCAGTTGAGCTTCGAGCGACATACGAGCGAATTTGTACTTGTCCATCTCTGCCTGCGCGATAAACGTCGGGTCTTCAGCCCGTAACGCCATCGCCCGCTTTTCATCGTTGATCGCCTGTTGAAGTTGAGCACGAACGCGATCGACATCCGCCTCGCGATTTTTCAGCGATGCGTCATCCCGCGAAACATTGGCGATGTAAAGTTTGGGATCGATACGAGCCAGCAGATCCCCTTTTTTGACTTCTTGATTGAATTCGGCATTCAGTTCAATCACCGGTCCCGAGACGAAACACCCAATGGAGACTTGCAGTTTCGGCTTGACCGTCCCGGTGGAATTGACCATCGCCTTAATGGTTCCCTGAGCCACTTTTTCGGTGCGCCAGACAACCTTATTCGCTTTGGCCAGATAATCAACAACCCCAAAGTACGCTCCGTAACCGACGCCAGAGAGGCTCAGCAGAATCATCGACCAACGAATGAATCGCATCATCAAAGAGACACCACAGGAAACAGACCTCAATCACAACGAACCGCAGGACGGACCATGGGACAATAGGCCTGTCCGTCGAACAAAGGATTCTACGCCCATCAGGCCGCACTTTACCACTGGAATTGAAACGGAGCGTCAGAACTTCGCATAAAAGGTCGAAGGCGACGATCGGAATCTGCCTGGTGCCGCCAGCACTGGCGACATGGCCGACGTTGCCCGCATCGGGTTTGGAGTCAAAGCCATGGACGATTTCCGTGGCGCGGCAGAGTCGTTCATTCAAATCTGCGCGTCATTCATCGTCGGTTCTCATTCCAATTGTGTTACATAAAACGCGTGTTGCGTAAAGACGTCGTGGTGAAGGGAGTGACGCTGCCCCTCTGATGTCGCGACTTGACTTCCCTATTCCTTGAATTAGAAATCGCTTTCGGAAATTGGCTCGCCACCGTTACGAGTGATCAACGCTTTAAAAGTCTTTTTGTCGATATTGTTTGAAATAAACCGCACGGAACCATCCGCCATGAGGACATGTGTCCCTCCCGCGTGCTTGCTGCTCGCCCCTTGCGGATCACCGACTCGTTTGATGCTCGCCGCGTCGATATCCTGCGGCTTCATCCAGGGAATGTCGAGTCCACTGGCTTCGACCACCATCAGCGTATTGGATATGCCATCAGGGATATCTGCGATGGATACATCTTCAAGTTCTTTCGCCAACACGGTGTCTTTGCCGGTGATCGCGACGTAGGCCGTATTCGTGTCGCCTGGGGTTGAATGCGACGGGCAACGGTAGAAAGATGGCATCGGGTTGAGCAAACCTGAATTCTTAGGGCTATCCCAAGCTTGATCGCCATCATATTTGATCCATCGACTGCTCTCGCTGTCGAGAAACTTGAGGATCTCAACGCGCCAGCTTATCGGCGGCGGGTCCAATTCAAGGTCCTCTTTTAAATGCCCAGCCGGAAAATAATTCCATTGGTCATAAAACTTACGCAGCCCGACGCCAATCTGCTCAAGATTATTCTTGCACTGCGCTTTTTGAGCCTCCTCTGGAGATCGTGGCGCCGCTGAAACGCCGGTTTCCACAGACTGCGGTGGTGCTGGTGCCGGTGACAAGGTAGGAGGAGCGGGTGGCGCCTCTGATGAGGGAGAAACCGAATCAGAAATAACCAGCTTATGGTCTTCCGATCCGCCAGTATTCGGACTTTTTTCAATGAGCCCACCATTGTTACGAGGCGGCGCTAAACTTCCGAGAAACATAATGAAGCCGACCAGGAGTACGCCGGCAATTGCTAATGCACTGATGGCTTGGCCAAGTCCAAACTTTTTTGGCTGTACCTCGCGCTGAGGTGTTTGCTCATTAATCGGTTCGACTGCTGATTTGGCAAGCGGAACTGTTTTAGTGACGTGTTTCGAATCACCCTTTGTCGGGTTCTTGATTTGGACAGGTTCAGTCTTTGTGTGTGATGGAATACTCGCTTGCTGTGATTCTATTTTTAAAAGCGGTTTGAGCCCGGAAATCATCCGGTCAAGTTGTAAGCGCAGGTCGCCTCCTGAACGGAGTTCGCTTGCATTTCGATAGGCGAATTCGCGTAACGATTCGGGCAAATCGGTTTCAGAGGGCATCTTGGCGTGGCCAGCCAACACCGGAACGACTGGAATTCCGCGAGTCAGCGCCGACTCGATTTCAATCCTGTTGAAGTCATTCTTGTCATCCAGACGCCTCTTGCCGTTGCTGTCCACCGTCGTGAGCCACTGGTCACCAACGAGCGCAAGCAGAACATCGCATCCCGCGACGGCGTCGTCGAGATGACGACGAAAATCGACCCCCAGCGGGATATTGTCAACGTCGAAGAAAACGGAGTCCGGACCGAATTCCTCAGACAACTTCTCGGCGAGCATTGACGCCAGATAACCCGTGTCGATTCGCCGATAAGAAATGAAGACCTTTGGCATAGTTCAACGTCCAATCATCAAGCCGAACTTGAGCAATCAAACAGAAAAGCGACCAATTTCAGAATCTGAGGTTTAAAGAGTGTACAGCGAAGATACAAATATCCAAGCAATCAAAACTTTTTCTGTGTCTTTTTTGGTCGGTTCGATCCGGCGAGTCTGTCACTAATCGCCTCCGATGCAGGTAGCATCGGCGACGTGACCGACGCTGCCTGCGTCGGAAAAAGAAGGCAAAACCAACCAAGATTCAAGTGTCGTCACAGAACGTGCCTGCCATTTCTCTCTCGCGAAAAAAGATTTCATGAGAATTTTCCGAAAACTGAGCCACAATCAACACTCGCTCTTGACTTACGACATGTTTATTTTACAATTTCACAAACAACACTAATAATGCCACCAACTTTCTTTGTGGGAGACTCAAGAGATTGACATCCTCGAATTAAAAGATCGCAACGTCGAGGCCAGTCCTGGCTTTTGATGCACGACATCGTCATTGATCTTTGACAAATTGAAATCTCGTCAAAACCGGCTGACCCCATCGACCGTTGGGGAACAAAAGCAGGTCTGGCACCTTGAAGACTGGAGTCTTTCCCGGTTTCGTTCCATCCAAGTTGAGGCTGAGGGTAAACTGCAGCGGTTCGCGGTTTGATTGGGTTGCCCGTCCGTATTTTTTCGTGCTTTCATTCTTTCGTGTTTTCGTGATCCTCTTGGTGAATTCCTGGTCCGGGAATTAAAGATGAAAACTGATCACGAAAACACGAAAGTACGAAAAAGATGTGCAAATGAACGCAATGTGATAACGCGATGTGTTTATGTCTCCCTGACCTCATCGTTCCCTTTGGTTCAAAAAGCGTTTGCAGTTCGGGATTGTTCGTCCGTTGTGAAGAGACTTCGAAGGCTTGCCCCAACCTGCGTGCTATTCTGCCAGATCGAAGTTGGTCAACTTTACTAACCTGACCAACGTCAAACTTGCAAAAAGCCTATGAAAAAGGGAACTTGGCCAACTTGACCAACTTCTTTCAAACGTCCGGTGGGACTTCGAAAGGTTGTCCAATTCTACCGGAGTTTTATGGAAACGATTAGACGACTCAGGTAGGAACTGGCGATCTCATGGAATAGTACGAGAGCGGATGAAATTGGCGAAGTTGGCCAACTTCGAGTCCTGCGAAAGCCTATAAAAATTGGAACTTGGCCAACTTGGCCAACTTTTTTTCAATCGTCAGGTGGGACTTCGGAGACTTGTCCCAAACTACCGCAGTTTTATGCAAACTATATGGCGACTCAGGCAGGAACTGGCGATCCCATGGAATAACGGGAAGAGCAGATGAACTTGGCGAAGTTGACCAACTTCGAGGCATGCGAAACCCTATAAAAATCGGAACTTGGCCAACTTGGCCAACTTCTTTTCCAATCGTCAGGCGGGACTTCGAAGACTTGTCGCACACTTCCGAAGTTTTATGGAAACGATAAGGCGATTCAGGAAGGGACTGGCGATCCCATGAGATAACGGGAAAGCGGGTGATGTTGTCGAAGTTCGCCAACTTCGAGGCATGCGAAACCCTATAAAAATTGGAACTTGGCCAACTTGACCAACTTTTTTTCAATCGTCCGGTGGGACTTCGGAGACTTGTCCCACCGGACGAGATCCCTTGTGAATTTACTTTTTCAATGCCTCGGCAACGAAATCGAATAACGCCTTGGTTGATGGGTCATCGACATTCCCCAGGTTGTTATTGATTCGGGAGTGGTTAGTTTCCACGGCACCGAAGACTTTGGTGGGAATGCCGGCTTCTTTCAGCACGTTTCCGAGACGCTGGGCCTGGGCCGAGTTGTCTGGATGGTCGTTGACGTACAGGATCAGGAATGGTGGAATCCCTTTGTCCTTTGCCACATGAGTGACGGCCGAAAAGTCGCGGTGCTTTTCGGGATCGTTGCCGAACTTTTCACGATGGCCGAATTTGGCTTGTGGCTGACCGTGGACGGTACGGCGAGTTTCTGCCGTGGTGATGATTGCAGGAACATCGTAGGTGTCGCCGTCGACTGGGACGCACCCCTTGATAATCGACAGACTCAGCCCCTCGGCCTTGAGATAACGGTCATCGGTGCAGATCAACGCCGCCAGTTGAGCTCCTGCCGAGTGACCCATGACCAGCATTCTCTTCGGGTCGCCGCCATATTCAGCGATGTGGTCATGAACCCAACGAATCGACTTGGCAATATCTCGATTAATCACTCCCATTTCGACCGTTGGCAACAAACGGTAGTTTGTGGCGACGAAGACGAATCCTCGATCGACAAAGGCTTGTGGCTTTGTCTGGACCTCAGTCTTGTTTCCAGTCTGCCAACCGCCGCCGTGAATCCAGAAGACGACGGGTAAGTCT
This sequence comes from Schlesneria sp., assembly GCA_037142165.1. Lineage (GTDB taxonomy): Bacteria > Planctomycetota > Planctomycetia > Planctomycetales > Planctomycetaceae > Schlesneria. Next base: position 6,646 of record JBAXBD010000105.1, read on the forward strand.
TTCGCATTGACTGGCGAATAAACATCAAGGACCTGGCGTTCGAGTGCCGGTTCCGCATACGGGATGTCACGCTTGACGACGAACTCGGCGCTTTGAGTCTGGGTGATCGGCAAAAGCAATGTGCACAGGAAAGCCAGATCGGCAAGGCGTTTTGAGATTGTGGTCATCGCTTGGATTCTCCTGAAGGAATAATCTGAGAGTGTCACGAAATTGGATTCGTCGAGCGGGTCAAACGGTCGGTCACAGCATAACCTTTCATGGACTTCATCAATACCAAGCCCGCTTGTCGACCAGAGTCTTAGGCGGCTCACCTCTGACGAAGCAACGGATGTTTTCGAGCAGGGTTTCCAGGTGACGTTCGGCGATCCGAGGTGAAGCGGCGGCGACGTGCGGGGTGATAATCACATTGGGCATTTGCCAGAGGGGATGTTCTGGCGGCAGCGGTTCGGGGTCACAGACATCCAGGGCTGCCCCTGCGATTTCCTTTTCTCGCAGGGCGTCGGCCAGGCCTTGAAGATCGACGATCGCACCACGGCCGATATTGATCAGGATCGCCGATCGTTTCATTGCTTGAAAGGTTGAACGCTGAAACAACCTTCTGGTTATCGGCGTCAGCGGTGCGGCGATGACGACGTAATCGCAGCAACTCAAAAGATCGGGCAACCGTTCCAGAGGCCAGACCTCTTCCAGAACACCAGCGACAGAACGCGTTTTGGGATCGACTCCGGCCAGCGACATTCCGAACGCGGCGGCTCGACGCAGGATTTCGGCTCCAATATTGCCAACACCAACGACACCCAGCGAACAATCGGATAGATGCTGATGTGCTCGATCCATGGGAAGGACGGTCCCTGGAGCATTCACAAAGTCGGCGACGTAGCTCTGGTCACCAACAGGGGACCAATGTGATTGTTGCTGCTGCCGAAGGTAGACATGCAGGTTCCTGGCAAAGCAGAGAACGAAGCTCATCACATGGTCGGCGACGACATCAGAAAACAAACCTCGCATGTTGCTGCCCAGACACGGGTGTTCGATCAGTTCTGGGAACAGGAAGTGTTCCAGGCTGGCGGTAGGTGACTGGACCCAGCGAAGCTGTGTTGTTTGCTTTAATAGTTCGGGGGTCAGCTTGCCAAAGAACGCGTCAGCGTCGTGAATCTCAACCAATGCTCGATCGATCGAGTCTGCATTGATGACATGCATCGGTTGCGCTGCAGAGCAAACTTGGTCTAAGCGACGCTGATCGATCGGCGGATAGATGACAAGCTTCATGAGAGATGCCGATTCATTTCAAAGGTATGGAAAACAGAGATTTTAAATGGTTGAACAACTTTCTGCTCGTCGTGTCAAGGTTCGTGGGTATCACAATTTTTACTTTAGAAAACATCGTTTTTTCGACTTGCTCTTGAGCGAGACTGACGGCAGAATACCGCCCCGTGTTGGTTCCTCGGAACCTTCTGGCATCTCTCGATTCATGTCTGCATGAGGTCGCTCGATGCGTTGTTATTTGCGAGCTGAAGACGAAGGTTTGACAATAGGTTCGGTTCAGATCAATGTGCTGGAGGTCCGGCATGATTCTGTCCTGCTGGGGATCCATGATCCCAGCGCATCCCCCGCCTATCGTGAAGAAGTCCTTTACATCCAATCTGATGACGATAACCAAGACTATGCGGAAGATGCTGAATCGGCATTTGAGCCACTCCAGTTTCAATCGATCAATTCGTTCGCAATTCCGTTGCGGTAGCGTTGTAGACTTGCCCTTTGCGTGACCGCGCGGACACAATCGTGCGGAGGATTCTCGCTCATGGCATCGACGACCGCATCATCCAGCTCGCCTACGATCCCGACGCGACGTTCTGCTGATGAACCGTATTCATCAGAACAGATCGCCGAGTTTGGTTTGCGCGCTGATCGTCTGCCTCGACACGTTGCCATCATCATGGATGGTAACGGTCGCTGGGCTCAGGCGCGCGGACTCCCTCGGATTGAAGGACATCGTCGCGGTGTGGCGACGGTCCGCACCGTGATTGAGACCTGTTCGCGGCTGAATGTCGAGCAACTGACGCTCTACTGCTTCAGTAGCGAAAACTGGAAGCGACCGGAACTTGAACAGAAACTGCTGATGCAGTTGCTGGAGCAGTATCTGATTGTAGAGCGGGCGGAGATCGAACGACAGAATCTGCGGTTTTCGGTCATCGGGCGTCGTCCGGCTCTGGGTGAAAGCGTCAATCGTGAGATCGATCGAACATATGCGAGCGCACGGGATAACACCGGCATGCGTCTGTGCCTGGCGATCAACTATGGAAGTCGCAGTGAGATTGCTGACGCAGTGAAAACAATCGCACGACAAGTCGCCGCCGGTGAGATCGATCCGGAATCGGTCGATGAAGCAACGATTGAAGCTCATCTTGATACGGCAGGGATGCCCGATCCCGATCTCGTAATTCGGACAGCGGGTGAAATGCGAATCAGCAACTATCTGCTTTGGCAGATCAGCTATGCCGAACTCTGGGTGACAGAGAAATGCTGGCCTGATTTTGGCCAGGAAGAATTGTTTACCGCGCTTCGCGAATTCGCGCAGCGGCACCGCCGGTTTGGAGGCCTTTCGAACTGAGGCACGAATGCTCGTCTGGCGAATTCTCGTTTCGGCAATTCTGATCCCACTGTTTGTCGGGTGTTTTTACCTGGATGCACGGCTGGGTGCCCCCGCGCCGATCCTGCTGGGAATGTTCATCTTCCTGGCTGTTTTTGGTGCCCGTGAAATGGTCGACCTGTTATGGACCCGCTCATTCACACCCAACAAGATCATCGTTTCGGCCTGTTGTGTTCTGGTGACAGCCGCAGCCTGGTGGGGTCGGTTTGGACACATGCCGATCAAGATTCCGTCCGATGACAATACGCTCGCTCAAGTCATGCTGGCCTATGCGATGACAATCCTCGTGCTGTTTCTACTGGCGACGTATCGATACCGCGAGCCGGGTGCCAGTATGGAGACTCTGGGTGCGGAACTGCTGATCGTCAGCTATGTCGGCGTTTTGCTCGGTGTGGTCGCACAACTTCGCTGGGTTGCGGGAAGCGACGCCGGGTATCTGGTGATCGGATCGCTGTTAATCGTGACCAAAGGGGGAGATGTCGGTGCATATACACTTGGGCGATTAATCGGACGGCGAAAACTTGTACCATTACTTTCTCCGGGAAAGACCTGGGCGGGTGCGGTTGGTGCCCTGATCGGATCTGCGGGAAGTGCAGTTCTCTGGCTTCAGTTTGCGACGCCGCTCTTCACACCAACTGGCGAGACCACCTGGCAGCCACCGATCTGGTGGGCGTCTGCGATTTATGGGTTGATCCTGGGGATCACGGGTCTGGTGGGTGATCTTTGCGAATCACTGATCAAACGGGACGTCGGCAAAAAGGATTCGTCGAGCCTTCTTCCTGGGTTTGGAGGATTGCTCGACCTGATGGATAGTGTACTTTACGCCGGCCCGGTCGCTTACGTGCTTTGGAAGGCATTACCGCTGGCAACCTGGATGCCGCACGACGTCAGTTGATCAAAAGAATGGGTCCGTGTTGTTCTGGGGTCGGGTGTTCAAAGTTCAAAATTGGCCATTGAAGCGATCTCCACGTTCATTGGGTCACCTGGGCCAATTTTGAAATTTGAACGCCCGACCCCCTCTTCTGAAACCGTGCCACTGCTTGACGATCTTCCGTCAAGCAGTGCTATTTGACCCGCAGAAGGCGAAGCCACAGCTTCTCCGAGGACTCCGAAGCAGTGGCACATAACCCTGCGAACAATCAGTTAACCAGAAAGTAAATCACCCTGATTGCATGACCTTTGCTCTTCGGGTCGGCAGCGTTGGCAACCCTCAGTTCCAGGACGTGGTCACCTTCTGCCAGTTCCGCCGCCAGCATTTTTGCCCATGGAAGGTGTAGCTGAGGACTCCAGACGGTAAACAGTTCTTGCGTGTGCCAGTCACCATTGTCGACCCGGAACTCAACAGACCCTGCGTCTGGACCCGAAGCAACAAACAGGCCGACTCCAACTCCATTGAACTTGAATTTGAGCGTTGCACCCGCTTCTTCAGCGACCAGTGCCGGAACCTTCACAAACCCTGGACGGGTTCCGGCTTTATCAGACGGCTCCCAAATTGGTACGAGCACCCATCCCTTCTCAATGGTCACCGATTTGCTTTCGACAACCTCTTTCGGACTAATCAGTCGACCGTGAAAGTAACTATGAACATCCAATGGCGAGGGTAAGGGTGGCAGCTTGATTTCCGAAGCGGCCGCTCCTGAATCTGCCCACACGACATCGAACAATCGACGAATCGATTTTGCATAAAGATCATGTCCGAACGGTGAAGGATGCAGGTCGCGGAAATCTTTCGCCCAAGTGAACTCCCCTGCATGGATCCGCTCGGCCACTTCCCGTGCAAGATTGATCGAGGGAAGTCCATAATGTTCTGCGACTTTCTCATGATTGCCAATGACCGCGGGTGTTTCGCCTCGATTGATCTGATCAATCTTTCCTGGATCGGCAAAGTGCAGCAGGACAACGTCGATACCGGGATTCGCCAATCGAGCCTGGCGAACGATCCCTTCCATTCCTCGTACTTGTTCGACATTCGAAAATCCATTCGTGTCGTCGTTCACAGCGGCTTCTTCGAATAACAAGTCGACGGGACCGTGACTCAACACATCGCGTTGGTATCGAAAGGCACCTGGCGTTGATCCGAGTGAAGGGATACCGGCATTGATGAAGTCAAACTTTGTCTCTGGAAACCGACGTTTCAGTTCTTCGCAGACCTGATCCCGCCAGCCATTAGCCGAAGCGGTGATCGAACCACCAAGGAAGGCCACGCGCCCTGTTTTTTCTGTGAGGAATTTGAGACGACAATTGTTCAATCCACCTCGCAGTGCGAAGTACTCGTATCCGTAGGGGGTCGCGGGTTCGTGGACTCGATCGGCAAGACCGGTATGAGTCAAAACAAAGTTCACGATCCGTGCCGGATCTTTGAGGCTATGCGGATGATGGTTGCAGTTTGGCTTGGCAATCATCGTGAATGATCCGCCGAGCTGTTTGTAACGTTGTTCGATCAGTCGCGAGTTTTCATCGATTGGAACGACGTCGTCCGTTTCGCCACAGACATGTAGCAACGGGATTTTCGCATTGGCCAGGGGTGCTAGGTTGTCGACGGGATTGAGTTGATAAGCGATGGCTTCGTCATCGCTGGCAAATCCGTAAACGGTTTTGACTCGTTCCCAATCGCCGGGTGACCCTTTTCCTTTGCCCTTGCCTCCCGGCCAGCTTTTGAAGTCGCAAACAGGAGCATCGTTATAAATGCAGGCCACTTTTTCCGGGTTCCTTGCCCCCCAGTTCAGGCTGAACAATCCACCTCGACTGAAGCCTTCGAGGACCGTTTTCGACGAAAGTGAAAATTCTTTCGTGACATGTGCGTACAAGGAATCCATATGCTTCATCGCCACAGGAGAACCGTAAAGATTCTGCAGGTCGATGTAGGCGACATGGAAACCATTCGCCAGTAATGCAAGATCCGCTTGAGGTTCGTGTCCGAAGAATTCTGTTCTCCAGATCCAGGGGTTGCCGGTCGCCGAGGCCTTAGGGACGATCAGGAACGCGTTTCTTCCATCAACGATGAAATCTCGTTTTTCATATCCATTCCATTCGGCACCCGAAAGGCTGTGTTGATTCCAATGAAGAACCGTGACAAACACAGCGACGAAAAGTCGGCGGAAGTTCGAGGCCTGAAATAAGCGCATTTGATTTCCAGGATGGGAAGAGTTTTGAAAAGCGAGCGAAAACGAATGAGAGAACTTTGTTTCCGTTTGCGATTTTGGCAACCTAAGGAT
>JBAXBD010000106.1:0-12502 GCA_037142165.1 Schlesneria sp.
CGGCAGTACCGGGTCAGGTCCCGCTTGAATCTGGAACGGATCATACGGTTGGTACGGCGTTGCCAGCGGCGCCGTCGACGGGGGTGATTCATAGGTCGAATCGGGGCCCTGCCCTCGGATGACTGGTTCATTATCGCGAGAAACCTGCAGCCAGCGAGGCCTTGTGAGAACCGGTGCAATTGTTGGTTCGTCGTCACGAAAAATTGCGGACAGTACAATATCGCGATCCGGACGGGAGGTGCCTGTTTCAGGCAATCCGCCAAATAAGAGGGCAAAAACGCTCAGCAGGACATTGCACACCAGAGCTGCCTCACTGGAAATTAGGTCAGGGCCGCACCGGCGACCCTCAAGTTCCGGCACGTTTTTCCAGAAATGACAATCCTCGTCAACATCAACTCCGGCGGAAAGTGCCAGACGAATCCCTCATTTCACCCAAGGGTCGACATCAAACGACGATCGATTTGCGGGTCAGGAACCGATAATCCCGAGAAATACGGATTGTGCTAGATTCTATTCCGATCGAATATGCACGGGCAGATTCGCCTCGCATCTGCGGCAGTCGCTGATCAAAACTTTATCGCATCACGCGCGGACTGAAATCTCGTGTTCCGACCGCATGGACTCGCGGCTGATGTTGATTGCAGGAGGAAAAAATCATGAAGAGATCGAACGATTTGCATATTCGAGGCTTATTTCTCGGAATTTTGTTATTTCAGGGAGTTGTCGGTTCCTCGTCTGATGCGATTGCCAGTGATGCAATCGTCATACGGACCGGTTTGTCACGAATTGATGGCGACGACTTGAGACGCCACCTGACAACACTTGCGAGTGATTCTCTGGAAGGTCGAGAAGCGGGAGCGCGCGGCGGAAAAGCGGCTGCCGCATATTTGAGATCCGTGCTCAAAACAATCCGGGAAACAAGCCGATCTTTACCGATCGAAACGACGCAAGAGTTTGGACGTGACTACCAGAACTTGCTCGTCTTTCTCCCCGGTTCAGACGAAACGTTAAAACACGAGGTCGTTGTCGTCGGGGCTCATTATGATCATGTTGGATTCGGAAAAGCGTCGAACAGCCAAGGTCCGATCGGGCACATTCACAATGGAGCGGACGACAACGCGAGCGGTACGGCGGCTGTGCTGGAATTGATTGAAGCCTTTGCGTCGCTGGAAACACCCCCGGCTCGATCCATTCTTTTTGCGTTCTGGGATGCTGAAGAGGCGGGGCTGCTTGGATCAAAACATTGGGTGGCCAATCCCACGATTCCGATTCAGAATTTGCGATTTGTCTTGAACATTGACATGCTGGGACGGTTACGGGACGGTCGAGTCATCACCGTGGGGTGGCGTTCGGCACCCGGACTGCGTCCATTCCTCGCTTCGCACAACATCGCGAACGACCTGATGCTCGCGTATCAACCTCAAGTGATCGCCGATAGCGATCATTACCCGTTTTACGCGGCAGGGGTTCCCGCCATCCATCTCGATACGGACAAGCACGATGACTATCACCGTCCCTCAGACGATCCCGATAAAATCAACTGGGACGGATTACGTCGGATGACAGAATATTCCTATCGATTGGCCTTCGATGCCGCCAGTCGACCTGACTTTCCTCGATTTCGACGCGAAGCATTGTCTGAGCCGACCCCATCCTGGTTTAACCCCAAGGATGCCACCAGCCCTCCTGTTCGACTCGGCGTCAATTGGGACCAGGAACAATTGCGGAAGAACGTTGTCGTCGTTTCTCAGGTGACTCCCGGTTCACCCGCTGCGAATGCAGGAATTCGGGCAGCCGACCACATTGTAAGGCTGGGGCCGTGGAATATGGGGACCGCCGATGATTTGAAAATGGTCATCCAAACTGTCAAAAATCCGGTTCCGATTCGCGTGGAACGACCGGGAATTGCCAGCCCCATCGAGATGAATGTCAATTTTATTGGAACACCGGTTCGTCTGGGGGCAAGCTGGCGTGACGACTCGGCGCTTCCTCATAGTGTCGTCATTACCCATGTCGTGGCAGAGTCTCCTGCCGATCGAGCAGGGATCGCGGCGGGAGATGTCATTCTCGACATGGGTGGCCGTTCATTCGCGACTTCTGAAGAAATGCGTCAGCGAGTGTTGTCCGAGCGGGCGCCATTTCACTTCCGAGTCGAGCGGAATGGTCGAATTCGTGAGGTCGTCGTGGAACTGATTGAAGATACTCCGTAAAACAGCATTATTCGCAAAGTCTTCATCATCGTTGGCGTTCGATGGGATATAACATCGATCCCATGGGAAACTCGATTCCTTAAAATGTGTTTCCCGCCTGTTCTGTAACGGAGTTCGGTTGTGTCTAAGTATTTCCTCTTGAACTTTGCACTTGTCGCTTTGCTGATGTCCTCTGTCGGGTGCGGTTCTTCGTCGCACGCGATTGACGTGCTCGATGGTTCCGATGGCCGTCAGCCCGTCAAAGTTGCCGACGCCGAAGCCTACAAACCGACGTCGCTTCCCGATCGAATTATTCTCACGTGGACCGGTGACCCCTCGCGAACCCAAGCCGTCACATGGCGCACGAGTACCGCAGTCGCAAAAGGGCTGGCTGAAATTGCGATCGCGACAGACAATTCAGGTTTCGCTAGAACGGCCCGACAATTGGCGGCGAAAACGACTCTTCTCGAATGCGATCTCTCGAAATCGCACTACCACACCGTCGAGTTTAACGCTCTATCACCTCGCACCAAGTACGCGTACCGAGTGGGTGACGGCGCCAACTGGAGTGAATGGTTTCACTTTACGACTGCCAGCGATCGGGCTGAACCGTTTACGTTCGTGTATTTCGGCGACGCCCAGAATGACGTCAAGCCAATGTGGTCTCGCGTGATTCGAGAAGCGTTTACCGACGCACCGAAAGCCAGTTTTCTATTGCACGCCGGAGACTTGATTAACAAACCGAACAGCGACGGCGAATGGGGCGAATGGCACATGGCCGGTGGTTGGATCAACGCCATGACGCCGAGCATTTCGACCCCCGGCAATCATGAATACGAAAGTGTCGGAGTGGCCCGGACGTTGACGCTTTCCAAGCATTGGAAGCCTCAGTTCGCCCAGCCCGAAAACGGTCCTGCAGACCTGCTGGAAACTGCGTTTTACCTGGATTACCAGGGGGCTCGAATTATTTCTTTAGACTCAAACGTCAAGACTGTCGAACAAGTCCCGTGGCTTGAAAAGGTGCTCGCTTCTCGCGATTCGTCAATTGGCTGGACCGTTGTAACATTCCACCATCCGATTTATTCCAGTGCCAAAAATCGGGATAACAAAGAGGTCCGCGACAACTGGCAACCCGTTTTCGACAAGTACAAAGTCGATCTTGTCTTGCAAGGGCATGATCACACTTACGCGAGATCGAAACTCGTCAACAGCACCACTGGCGTCGCAGCCAAAGGCGAGTCGGGCACTGTTTACGTTGTCTCCGTCAGCGGTCCAAAAATGTACGACATCGGCAGGCCGCCTCGTCCAGAATTTCAGCGAGTTGCCGAAGACACGCAATTGTTCCAGATCATTACGATCGATGGTGACGAACTACGATATCAGGCCCGAACTGCGACCGGTCAACCCTATGACGGATTTACCTTGAAGAAGCGAGCGGGCCAACCCAACGAACTGATCGAACAAGTCCCTGAGACGCCAGATCGGTTACGAGGACTAAAATAATTCCTGGGGTCGGGTGTTCAAATTTCAAAATTGGCCAATGTTAGGCCATGATTCTCGAAAATCTTTGTGCGGGCCAATTTTGAAATTTGAACACCCGACCCCCTCTTCATTCGTCAACTGATCGCAGTCGGCCAGGTGCAAAAAGAAGGCGAGCACGGGGAATCAGTCCCCGGCTCGCCTTCTTTGTTTTCATCCCGTCAGTAACGACGGATCACAGATTCCAGCCGCAATTGTCGCGGACTTTAATCATGGTTCCCAGAATCGTGTTCCAAGTCTTCATGTCTTCCAGAGTGGAATTCGGGAACATGCAACCGTCCCAGCAAATGTGCTTAATACCGCGATCGGCAGCACCCTTCAGCCAATAAGCGGCGGTCGCGACGATATCCAGCTTCCCTTTCGGGTCGTCGGCAAGACAATGTCGACCGGTCTTGTCGTGGGTTCCAGTTCCATGCACCGTCCCGTCGTTCTGGGCCACGTGGAAGTCAATAGTCCAGGGTCGCAACGCGTCAGTCATCTTCGTATAGGCTGCGTCGAACTCGGCTTGTGTATAGCCTTCTTTCAGCAGTGCATGTTCAGGAGCGTTATACCCCATCAAGTAGAGGTAGGTATGAGCCTGGTCGGCCTGGAATCCAACGGTTCCTGGCATGTCAACCTGCTCAAGCAGATCAACCATGTTCTTCCAAGAGTGCATTCCACCCCAGCAGATTTCCCCTTCAGCGGCCAACCGCTCACCATGGGCGGCAGCAACAATACCCGCTTCGCGGAATGTGGAAGCAATCTTTTTCGTGTTGCCAACGGGGTCTTCCAGCCATTGAGAAGGGCCAGCGGCGGCATCAATTCGGATCACGCCATACTTTCGCACGCCGTGTCGGTTGAAGATGTCTGCAATGCGACAGGCTTTCTTGACCGCAAGAACGAACTTGGCACGCTGCTCTGGCCCTCCCATTGAACTATCGCCGACTGTTCCCGGCCAGACGGGTGCGACCAGTGAGCCAACAGCCAGGCCTTCGTAAGCAATCTTGTCGGCGATCCGCTTCACGTCGTCGTCTGACAGGTCGATGTTGACGTGCGGATCAAACAGGAACAGATCCACTCCATCAAACCGCTGGCCATTGACGACCGCGTTCTTGGTAAAACCGAGCATGTGGTCCAGCGAAATGAAGGGCTCGGCCCCTGGGGAACCTTTCCCGACCAGTCCGGGCCACATCGCATTATGAAGTCGCGGGAATTTGTTACTCATCGAAGTTCTTTCAGAGCGAAATTGAAAATGAAGGAGCGGAAAAAAAGTAACTTACCGACGTTTGTGATCGCCGACGTTCGGAGCACCTGGCTGAGCGTTCGGTCCGAAGTAACGCAGTGAGACCAGTGGTTCGGACCCATTGTTCTCAACAATAACCCCTTCTGCTGCGGCCTTTGCTGTGACGAAAACTTCGTCGTCAGTCATCTGACCGAAACGGATCATGGCAGGCGTCTGCAACCGCATGCCGTTGATCTTCCCTTCGCCTTGAACCGTAACCCATCCGTAGGCTCCGCCATCCTTGAGTGTCAATTTCGTGCCAGGATTGACGGTCAATTCTTTGGCGGTGAAGAGCTGTTCTCCGTCGATCTTGCCGTAAACGATCCAGCGATCAACATAGCCTTCCTTTTCCGTATCAGCGACAGGAATCGGTTCCAGGTAGTTATTGTCCTTGAAATTCGGATCGACGTTCTTTTCCCAGTCGAGAGCGTCAACCAGATATTGCAGATCGTCGTACTTGTCTTTTGGAAAATCCTTTGTCAGAAGTGATCGGGGAACGGCTCGGCCTTCGACCATTGACTGGTACATGCCGAACACGTCACTGCCCCACTGTGGTTCGTAGGTCAGCAGGCTGCCTGGTGCGTGCAGGACGCAGGGAGGGATCAACCATCCGGTTCCCAGCTTCAAACGATAGGCCTTGGACAGATCCAGAATTCCGTTGTCCCCTTCGTTCCAGCGAGCCAGGCTGTCGATTACGTCCTGCTTCGTCGTTCCAGGCTCGAGTCCCATGAACGTGTAAGGGAAATTGTTTCCGGTGGGATTGAGCTGTGGCGGGAAGTAGTAAGATTCGGGCTTACCTTCTTGGCCAACCAGCTTCGCTTTTGCAGTATTCAGGTGCATGTGATGGGGAATCGGACCCATGTTATCGAAGAACTTCGAATAGACAGGCCATTTCCTGTACTTATTCCAGATGTGATCGCCAATTGCTTCCGAGCCGAGTTCGGCGATGGCGTCCCTTAATGTGAACCTCTGCCCGGCGTGAACGCAGTACGATAATCCTTCGTCCGCTGGCGCCCCTTCGTTTGCGGCGACCGTTGTTGATCCGAACCATCGTTCGTCAATCCCACCTCGATGAGTTCCCAAGGCGTAGTAATCGGCGGGATGCAGTTTCAAACGACGTCCTGGCTGGAGAAACGATCGCGGAACCCAAGTTGGGGCCAGTCGGAAAACACCCCTGCCATCAGTCAGTGCGGCGGATGCCAGTTGTTTGACGTTGGCCATGGTCTTGGAAATCTTCTTTTTGCGAATTCGTCGAGGGACATCGACGGCCGGGAAACTCGACCATCTGAAATAGCGAAAGTAGTATGGGAAGCGAGATTTTTGACGTTTTGCCTACCGAAATGCAATCGTGCAGCGTGTCCATCAGCCGATTTGCAGGTCCAATTCACCCAAACATCGGAATTTCTTGATTCTCGATGATGGTAAAAACGGTTTCGGTTCTTGTTCCTGATAGCTGTTCAGTGATAATACGGGTAACCACAAGTATTGAGGTTGGATGCCTCGCCCCGCAGGCAAGGTTGCCTCGCCACTCTTTTCTGAAAGTGTTCACAGATGCAAAAGTTGTTTTCACTGACGGCTGCATGTGCAGCGTTCGCCCTGATGGGTACAGGATTCTGCAATTCGGCTAACGCCCAATGGGGTACTCTTAAAGGTCAGGTACTACTCGACGGGGACATCCCGAAGATTGAACCGCTCGTCAAGCAGGGAAACGCCGCCACGAAAGACGCAGCGGTTTGTGCCGCTCAGGAAGTTCCTGATGAAAAGCTGGTCGTGAACCCTGAAAACAAAGGGATCGCTAACGTCGTGATCTACCTGGCCAAGAAGCCTGCAAAAATTGCCCCGACTGTTGAAAAGAGTGCTGTCCCGCAGGTCACGTTCGACCAGAAGGGGTGCCGTTTCATGCCACACGTTCTGCTCGTTCGCACCGATCAGACTGTTCTTGTGTTGTCTGACGACGAAGCCGCACATAACACGCACACCTTTCCGATCAAGAATCGTCAGGACAATTTCGTCGTGGCACCGAAGGATCGGACTGGGGTTTCTGTAAAGCCACTCACCCTGGCCGAAAAGCTCCCTTCCAAAGTCGGTTGCGACATTCATCCGTGGATGGTGGCCTATTGGGTCATCCTTGATCACCCCTACGCTGCCATCACTGATGAAAAAGGTAACTTCGAGATCAAAGATCTGCCTGTTGGAACGCATGAATTCAATGTTTGGCAGGAATCAGCGGGTTACCTCGATAAAAAGTACACCGTCAACATCAAGGACGGAGCCAATCAGGAAAAACCGCTGAAGTTCACAGCGAAACAAATCCTGAAGTAAGTTAATCCTGAAATTAGCATTGATCTGAATCCAGAAACGCTCGGCAAAAAAATCGTGTTGCCGGGCGTTTTTTTATTTGCGGTTTTCTTATCAACAAAAAGTCTGAATATGCCTAGCGAAACCGAAGTCGAATCCAAACGATTGACCCAGGTCGACACCGCTCAGACGATTTGAGGCATCTACACTCCGATGTGACTGACAGGCGCGGCGCATCCGTGGCGATCGGGATTTCATCTTCACAAATCGGCTCCGTCAAATCTTCCTGTGGAATTCCAATTCAACGGTCACGAGATGGTGTAACAGATCGCGGCGCCCAGTTTTGTATTGCTGTGCGTAGTCGATATTCAATCTGAAATAAAAAAATCCGCCCGAAGACAACGTCTTCGGGCGGACCATAGATTTGTTCCGACACATTCTCGAGGGCCGTGAAAGTGGTTCGCCAGGAGCTCCCGCTCCATGAACCCGAGGAACCTTGACGACACTGACAATATGTCAAGTTGTTAGAATGTCAGGACAATGTCAGTGGCAAGGATTCCCTGGTGGTTCGAGGTGCCCGCGTTAAAGGGCTTCAAGAGACCGGGGTTAACAGCGGCATTGATTCCACCTTCGAACCAGTCGAAGCGAAGATTTGGGCGGACGAAGAAGTTTGGAGTCCCATAGGGATACCATCGTGGTCCGACCGTCGCCTGGTAGAAGTTCCCGACGTATCCACCCGGCAAGTTGTTTGTTCCGGTTGGATTTCCGGTAATACCGCTAGGCAAGTTGCTCGGAAGGAACTGAGCAACTCGGAATCCCTCTTCATCACGCCACCATTCGAAGTTTGCACCCCATGACAATTTGTCGCTAACCTTGTAGTAGAGGTATTGGTTAATACCGTACCAGTTGGCTCGCTTGCCATCGATTGTCGCATCGCGTTGCGTACCGAAGTCCGTCTGTCCGACATAAGTCAGATTGTCATTGATGGGCTTCGTGTAAACGAGCGATTGGTAGTATCGTTGCGTGAATTCGAAGTTGAAATTCGGTTCTTGCGTCAAGAACTGGCACAACGTCAAGTTTGACTTGTCCTTGAAGGTGTAGCTGTACGTGCCAATATATCCCATGTGTGGGTTATGGCCGTCGAAGTTATCCCAACCCTGGATGTAACCGCTGCCGACGACGAATTGGTCGGTCAACTGGTACGTTGCCAATACACCGGTATGGGTGAACGGCTCACCCCATTGATAGGTGTAAGGAATCGTGTTGAAGAAGTTCTGTGACGTATCAACGGTATAGTAACCGACGGGCGAAATGAAGTGGCCCGCTTTAACCTTTAACTTCTTGTACGCCACTTCAGCATAGAGGTTTGGAATCGCCAAGCCATACGTTCCTGGACCGTTAAGGCGTGGTGTTTCCAACCCCGTTTCTGTGGTCAAACGCGCATTGGTACCGTACAGCAAATCGACACGACCACCGATGTCGAAGTCTTTTTTGGAAGTGTCCGTTGCTTTTTCAGCAAACATCCAGAACTGGTTGAGCTGGTATTGGTTCGCCTGATCGGTCCAGGTCACGGGACCGTTCCAGTGATTGCTGGGGTTCTGCCAGTTCCAGGTATAGCTTTGAGCCAAGCTTCCGCCAACCTTATAGCCGTTGTCCGCGAAATGATTGTTTCCACAATCATCCTTGAACAGATCCATCAGTGCAAAAGGACTGTGGCCGTCGCCGCCAGTAGCGGCACAACCACCGGCGGTTGTTCCGCAACCGGGATCCGTCACAGCACAGGCTGGTGCGGGAGTCGCCGGAGCGGCACAGGTATCGCAATTCAAACCTGCGTAAAGGCCGTTGATACGAGCTGCGGCGTCAGCAAAGACCTGATCACAGCACGCAGGCTGGGCCTGGGTGCAGCTCATTGTTGTTGTACATTGCGGTTCAGCTGCGGAAAGAGCTCCCGCGACTAGCATGCCCGCTGTGCCGAGCATCATGGACAATCCTGTCCCGATGTCGACAAATCGAAGTTTCCGAAGACCCAACATTTGTCACTCCTTGAGTTTCTATTGCTACTGAACCCAGCGTCGTCTCGTTGTTCGTCAGTCGACGACCGCCGAGTTTGCGGCTGCCAACATTTGCGCGTGGCAACAACAGTCGCGTTCCTTACGACACCACTACTACCGTCATCCATTCCCCCTCGACGAGCGCGTGAAGGAGTTCAGGTCTTTCGTCGCTATCGGAATGTTGGAGTGTGCTGTCCGAGCAAGAAATTTTGACGGCGAGTTTTCAGTGTAATACTCACAAGTCTCTTTATCCTCAAGCTCTTACAAAATAACGGTTTATGTAAATTGTTCATCGGCAGATTGTGCCGGTGCAGGAATCTTTTGCAGGCTCTCTTTCTGGTTTCCGATCGCTGTTGGCTGATTTACTCAAGTAACCATTTTTCGCTGTTCTCTGGCAAGATTTGCGAGCAATTTTGCAAACAAAATCAAGTCACTTTTTTTTTGGCTTTCGAAACTTACAGGTTGGGTTCGGAAAGTCGATAGCGTGGTCCTTTACTCACCACTATCCTTTTGACCGTCCTTGAAGTTTGGGGGCAATACGAATGGGCCGTGAGCCCGCCCAAGCGAAGGACACGGATGATTTCGAGAACCGACGGTTCGGCCCAGGAGGTTGGTATGCGAAAATTGCGATTGATGAATGCTCTGACGAGCAGCCTGGTGGCGATCGCCTTGGGGGTGATCCCATCAGAGGCTCAGGATTACGGAGGATCTGAAAAAGCTCCATCAATTGACTGGAGACCTTCGTATCGACGAGCGGTGGATGAAGCCGCCCGCGACGGAAAGCCATTATTAGTGAGCGTGACCGCGACCTGGTGCGGTCCGTGCAGGCAGCTGAAGCAGCTCACTTTCACCGACTCCCGTGTGATTGACATGGTTCAGTCAAGTTTTGTGCCGTACATGATTGATGCTGATGAACATCCGGAACTCGTTACAGGTTTCGGTGTTGAAGCGTTTCCGACGACGATGGTGATTTCTCCGGATCTCACAATTCTGAAGCGGATGTCGGGTTTTCAATCGGCTGGGGATCTGATTGCAAACATGGCATCGCTCGCGAATCCATCAACGTCGATTCGTATTCAGAAGGGTGCAGCTGAACCAGCTTCTGCTCTGCAACCGGCCAATGCCGTCACATTTGGGTTTGATGGATATTGCCTGGTCAGCATTCTGGAGGAGAGCCGCGTTCGCAGGGGATTAGAGGAATTTTCGGCGGTGCATCGTGGTCAGACGATTTGCTTCCAATCCGAGGAACATCGCCAGAAATTCCTGGCTGACCCGGAAAAGTACTGGCCCGTGGCAAACGGTCAGTGTCTGGTGAGTTCTCGAGAAGGAGCCTCGGCGGGGAAGGGTGACCCTCGGCTGGCGGTGACTTGGAGAGGCCGGATTTGGTTATTCAGTGATCGGGAACGGCAACAACGTTTCATTCAAACACCGTTCTACTATGTGAATGACCTCTAATCCGTAATCGATTTGTGACTCGAATGCGGTAGTTGGGCTGGGGACTGCAAAGCCTCTGGCCTCGGTTGCTCGAAAGTGGGTTGGGCAGCCGAGGCACATTTTTCTTGTTTTCTTTCGCGTTCCGACAGAACGGTCAAAACGTCTTCGCGCGAAACTCTTTATTTGCGGTCCAGGTTCCGGTTTTTGATCTGGAATCGAGAAATTGCAAACAAATCGCTCAGACCGGTTTTCTTCGGTCGTCAACAGCGGTACATTCATGGCTTCTGTCCAACGGATGGTCGGGTCTCGACGTACGCATCGCGACCGCGTCTGATCCGTCGAAACTCAGATTCGGCACAGAATTGGCGTTTTTTCGTTATCGCGAGGTTGTTCATGCTCCCGTCGACACTTTTTCCCTCTTTGCTGCTTGCTTTGGATGACCTCTCACAACAAGGGGCCGTGAATTGGGTTCCGACGATTCTGGTCTGCCTGATTTTGTTGTTGGCGCTTATCGCTTTTAACTACATGACGAAGGCAGGAATTATCGCCAGGGCCACGACGAAAGAGGCCGTTCGGCAGCCGGTTTTCCTGTTGTGCATGGCGCTGGCCATCGTGATTCTGCTTTTGAACTACCTTCTGCCGTTCTTTTCACTTGGTGAAGACGTCAAAATGGTTAAAGATTGCGGCCTGGCAACCATGTTGATCACGGGGCTGTTAATCGCTGTGTGGACAGCCAGCACGAGCGTTGCGGAAGAAATCGAAGGAAAGACCGCGATGACTCTCTTGTCCAAACCAATCAATCGTCGCCAATTTGTTCTTGGGAAGTACATTGGCATCCTTCAGGCCGTTCTCTGGTATATGCTGCCAGTTGTAACTGTTTTTCTGGTATTGATTTACTTCAAGGTGAGTTATGATGCCCGTGAGGGTTCTAAAGATGTTCCTCCTCACGCGGAACGAATCCATGAAGTTTATCAGGTACTTCCGGGAATCGGACTGCTCTTAATGGAAATTGCCGTAATGACGGCCGTCAGTGTCGCGATTTCAACGCGGCTTCCGATGGTCGTTAATCTGACGAGTTGCTTCGCAATTTTCGTCGTAGGACATCTCACGGGATTGATGGTTCAGGCCGGTGTCTTGAAGCTGGAATTCGTCCAGTTTATGGCGCGTTTAATCGCGACCGTTTTGCCGTCGTTAGATCTTTTCAATATCAGTGCCGCAGTGGCGACGGGGGATATTGTTCCTCCGATCTATCTCGGATATTCAGCCATTTATTGCGCGTGCTACTGTTGTGCAGCCATCTTAATGGCGTTCATTCTGTTTGAAGACCGCGACTTGGCTTAATCTTAAGGCAGTTTTCTCGCCGGATCAGTATCATTTTGGTCGAAATCTGGTGATGATGCTGGTCGTGACAAGACCGTAGCGATGCGGTCGTTTCTTCGCACGGAGGGGATGGCTATTTCTCCCGCGGATTGGCATCGATCATGGACGTTTCTCCTCCAAGTTCGCTTGAAAGAATTCTGTCTCGACGCACGTTGATGCGCGGCCATGTGCCGATTGCAACGATCTGGTCGTTCATTGCGATGCTGGTTCTGGTCGTATTATTGTTCGACTTTTGTCTGTTTGTCGGACTTCTTGTCGATCAAGGGCGCGTCGACCTCGTTCTTTCGCCGAAGGAAGTAACTTCCTTTGAAGAACTGACGGGATTGAAAGTCACAGGCGCTGTGCACGAA
>JBAXBD010000107.1:0-12464 GCA_037142165.1 Schlesneria sp.
AATGCGGCCTGATCGAATGTGGGCGACGTTTGAGTTGCGCCGCCCAGACGTTTGTTGCCAACGCGCGGCCTATCGGCGAGAAAGTTCTATCGCCCGCAAAACACGTAGTGGGTGGTCGGTCTGAATACAGTCGATTCCCCAATGGATTGCTAAAGTGTATTGCTCGATGGTTTCGTTCTTTCCCAATGCGTCTGAAAAGACCTGAATGCCACGTCGATGACATTCTGAAATCATCTCTTTCGACAGGATCGACCAGGCTGCGTCAACTCCATATGGCTTAATCGCAGCGACAGCATCCAGTTGTTCCATGCTTTTGAGAGGGGGCAACGTGCGAACGGTGGGGTCCAGCTTGCGTAACCGCTCGCAATATTCTCGTGACTGAAAAACGACATGTCGTTCTTGAAATCCCCATTTGTGGATCGCACTCAGCAAGGCTTCGGGATCGATGTTCTTGGCATCGAGATAGGCACCCGATTGAGGGCCATACGCCTGAAGCCCCTCATCGAATGATGGGACGCGAGCCTGGGCATACCACTTTCCGAACCACGTTCCCGCAGATAATTGTTTGACAGATTCAAGAGTCAGGTCTTTTACCCTTCCGCTGCCGTTCGTCGTTCTGTTGACCGTGCCGTCGTGCATCAGCACGGTCTGGTTGTCCTGAGTCGTCTGGATATCGATTTCGATAAAATCCGCTCCTAAACGTACCGCTTCACGAATCGCCGGGATCGTATTCTCGGGTGCATAACGATTCGCACCGCGATGACACGCAATTTTCACGGGTAATGCTCCTCCCAACCTGAGGCGCTCGTTCAACAACAAGATCCCGGCAGGATGATCGGTTTGCAGCCAGTCGACGCCTGCTTCAATGACGTTTCGCCAAACCTCAGGGTTGTCCCATTTCTCCCCCAATACTTTCGCCTGGACCCTGATTCCGGCGGTGTGAAACTTTTCGCACAGTTCTTTGGAGACATGGTCAGCGTCAATCTCGACGGCGGCAGGCGACACATCTGAAACAAACGAGTCGAACGGCGTCGTGGGACGATATTTCGTCATTCCGGCGACCGCCCCCTTCGAGGCCGCCTTCACTTTCATCAGGATGTCGGGAGAACTGTAAACGACAACCTGTGTCTGCATGTCGGCGTCGAGAACTTCAGCCGCAAGTTTTTCGGGGTTGATCTGTTTGCAATCCAGATAGAGATTTATTTTGCCTTTGGCGACCGTCAGGGCCTCGTTCAGCGTGAGGATGCGAATCCCAGTAAATCGTGGGGCAAACCATGAACCAGCATCAAATCTCTTGAGTTCATCGAGCGTCAAATCCTCGACGCGCCCGGTTCCGTCCGTCGTAGAGTCGACGGTGTCATCATGAACGATCACATGCTTCCCGTCCTTCGTCAGCCTCACATCAATCTCGACCCACTCGCAGAAGTCTTGAGCACACATTTCGATTGCAACGGCAGAGTTCTCGGGAGCGGAACACATCATCCCCCGATGCACCATGACCTGAATCGCTCGCGGAGGTGTCACGGGTTCAAAAAAAGAAAAATGGGGCTGTGCATCAGCAATCGTTGATTGCCACAGAAGCAGAGTAACTACTAAGGGAAACTGACAACGCATGATCTGTATTGCCCCGTGAGAGAATGTGAAATCGAGAGGAACTGTATTGTTCCCTGAATCGCTCAATACGTTGCAAGTCTACTCGGGCAATATGATCTTTGTTTGGTTGAGTTTGATTTTTCACAGAAACTTAATGAGCAATCCGCTCGATCTCTTTCTTTCCCCGACAATAGGCACCGAAGGCGAAGAATGAACCGGCCATCAGCAGATAGCCGACGGCGACGTTCCATGAGCGGTAAGTTGTCGCTGCCTCGGATGTTGGGGCAGCAAACGCGAAGAGGAAGTCGACAACATTGCCGTTGATCTGATAGGCGTGCGTTAACCCGATGGCCGCACAGACGGCACCGATGACTGACCATGCCCCTGCGGCAAAGAATTTGCGGTCGATCAGAAAGGCAGAGATCGCGGCCAGGATCATGCAGGTGAAAATATAGCCCTGCTGCAGCGAGATCATTCCGTGCAGGACGAAGTCGTTGACGTTGGCTCTTGGGTCCGACACGAGAAGATCCTGGAGAGTCTTTCCACCGGATTTAAAGAAGGCACCTTGTGTCACCGTGAAACCCCAGGCGGCGATTGCTGGAAACAGGCCAACGGCGACTGCAGGGGCGTGCTCTTTGGAGACGACTGAAAACGCCTGCGCCGTGATGATGATTCCGATCCAGAGCACGATCGCAATTCCGGATTCCATCGGTATCAGGCTTTCGATCAGGCTGACGGCTCCGGTGAGACAGATTGCCGTAACAACCAGACCGTTTAATGTGGAATAACCGGCTCGTGCTCCTAGCGCTTTCCAGCCGGGGTGACCGATATAGATGGTTGTGGGAAAGCAACTGCCGAAGAGGGCGGCGCAAATCGTGCTGACTCCGTTTGCTACCAGCGATGATCGGGTCCCATACTTATCCCCGGCGGCTTCTGCGGATTCAATGTTCTGCAGACTTCCAATCAGGTTGAACAGTCCCATTGGGACGATCACTGACAAAAAGCCGACCCACTTGGATGGATCTGCCAGCAGTTCGAAGACTCGCGCGCCGACGAAGTGCGGCCAGTAGAACTTTAATTGCTGGGCGGCATTTCGTACCGCTTCCATATTCATTGTTGATTCGGTCAGGAAAGGCGCAGCGCCGGGAACAAGCCCCCCGATCGCCGACATCAGCCAGGCAATTCCCGTCCCCAGCACAACGGCAACAAGCCCACCGGGAAGGTGCCAGGGGAAGGGGACTTGAGCGAAATAAGTGATCAGGACGATTGCCAGTGGCAACATCGCGATCAAAGGCTTTTGGAAAATTTGTAGAGCGAAGCTCATCGAGATGAAGCCGATCGCAATCCCCGCCAATGTTGATAACAGAGCAGCGCGGGGCGTGCGGAAGCGAATCGCGTCGGCGACGAACGCTCCGAAGAATTCGATCAGACCACTGCCAATACAGGCGACCAGCCCCATTTCCCAGGCCAACCTGGCTGCGGCCTCGTTCGTTTGACCTTCTCCCAATGCCTTGCTGTAAACAGGATTCATCACGAAGAAAACGTAGACGAGCAGCGAAGGCGTGTTAATCCCATAAGGAAGCGCAGTGACGTCGTTACGTCCTTCTTTTAAAGCGAGTTGGCGAGCCTGCCACGCATAAAAGATGTTTCCAATCAGGATGCTGACAGCAGCACCAGGCAAAATATGCTGGAACAGCAGATAGGCTCCATCCCCCGTCATCCCGCACAGCCCTTTGCAGAGCGTCAGAATCAGAAGCAATTGAATCAGATTGTCGACAAACAGACCAAAGAATCCGTCCAGGTCACGGCGAAAGAATAAACGGTATGCAGAAGACAATTCCTGGTTCCATTCATCTGAAAATCGGAAATGGGACTTTTTCGAACTGAAACATTTCGACAATCATCGAAGAGCGCGAGTGATCTGAAGGTCGTCATCCCTCAATGTCCCTCCTTTTTACACCGTTACGTTTTCGGGGTCTACCGCATGAGATTGTGAATGGCGAAGGAATGCGTGGACTCATTTCAGATTTCTTTTCGCCCGGGCGAACTGTGTCACGATCCGGCCCGATCCACGAAATCGCAAAATTTTCTCACTTACTTCGTTTTCTTCGCAGCCTTCCGTTCAAAAATCGTTTCTTCCTGATGACCCGCGTTGCATTCAGGCCCTACGGCCGGCTTCGCAAATCATTTCTGAATGATTTGGTTTTCTTCGCGACCTTCCGTTCGATATTCGTCTCTTCTGTTCCGTTGGGATCAACTTCCCGGTTGTTACAGAGTTACGACTTCAGTTCGCGATTGACAAACGGGAGCAGGCGGGTCGTCAGCAGGTCTTACCACTTGACGACACGTTCAAGGTAGGAATCGGCAAGGAAGAATTCACCGAAGAAGATGTTCTGTATCTGAGATTTCAAATCTGAAATCTCAAATTTGAAATCTCAGATCTCAGATCTCAAATTTCAAATCTCGCGTGTCGGGTTTCTATTCATCCTGATGCTTTTCAGGCGACTGTTTTGTGGGCCGTTCTCGTGAACCGCTTTAACGTTGCTGCGCATCTCCGTAGTGAGATTGTTCCGCCCTCTTTGCCGCTTCGCGATTGAGGCGTTCTTCGAATTCGGCTCGCCATTGACGATTCTGTTCGTCAAACACTTTTCGGCGTTGATTGGATTCATAACGTCGACGCGATTCGTCCGTCAGCCGTCGCTGGCCTTCGATGTCGGAGTTTTGAAGGCTGTCCGCCCAACCTCGGATCTGACGCGAAATCGATTCGAACGAAGCTTGGTACCTGGCGATTTGTTCGTGCAGGCCACCGAATGTCGGCATCTTCTTCATGACTTGTAACATGCTTCGTACTTCACCGGAGGAACCTCGGGCATAGTACAGGAAGGTGATTAACTCGTTGGTTGTCCCTCGCTCAAAGCCTTCGGCGATATTGTTGGAGATGGACAAGGTGGCTCGCTGCAACTGGTTCGCGAGGTCTCCTTTTCCCCGAAATCCCGGATGCATGGTCCATTCGAACATTTGAGCAGCCATTTCTGCGGCGAGTTGCCAAACCGGCAGATCCTCAAACCGTTCGTACTTCATGGTACGCCTCGTGAAATTAAGCTGAATCGGAATCCCAATTCGCTCCCCGTGACTGCAACTCGCTCCCCGTCACTGAAGGGGGGCTTCTTGTCCCGCAACGTTTGCACCAGATATTCTTGTTTCTTGTCTTATATTTCAAATCGCAAATCGCAAATCGCAAATTTGGAAATTTGGAAATTTGGAAATTTCAGATTTGAAATTTGAAATCTCAAATTTAAGACCTCAAACCTGATGCCTCAAATTGTTCCGACGGTTGGATCGGCTTCCTGCGTTAGATCTTGCACCCATCATGAAGGGAATCTGATCTTGTTTTCAGTGGCGACTCTCGTCGAGATCAATGTGATTGGACTCTCGGACGATATTTTCGGAATTTTTTAACATCCCTTGTCCTGCTGGTGCACAGGCTTGTTAGCCAACGGGCCAGAATGGGTTTCGTTTGGCACAAGAAGAATATCATTGACGGTCATTCGTCGTAGAGTCTGACCTGTATCTTGCCTTCGGCTGTGATCCATCCGCGATAAAGTCCTTCACTGTTGCGGGCCGTGGTGAATTGGCCGAACTTATCGAGGACGATGGCCGCTCCTTCGGCGTTCACCCCTTTGAGTTGCCGGTTAATGACGTCTTCCACTGCTTCTTTCGCCGTGGTTTTTTTGTACTTGATCTGCGAGACAATCTCGTGCGACACCGCGAAGCGAATGAAGAATTCTCCGTGGCCGGTGCATGAGATGGCGGCGGTTTCATTCTCGGCGTAAGTCCCTGCACCGATGATGGGAGAATCGCCGACTCGACCAAACATCTTGTTTGTCATTCCGCCTGTGGATGTCCCGGCAGCCAGGTTTCCATTCTTGTCGATCGCGACCGCTCCGACGGTTCCATAGTGGGGCTTCCGAAGGGAAGGGGCTTCCGATGTGGAATCATCCCCGCAGTTTCCCTTTTTCTTTGCTTCTTCAGCGGCTTCCAGCTTCCAGATTTCGTTGATTGAATCCCACTGGTGTTTGGTCCAGAAATAGTTTGGATCGACGATTTCGAGTCCTTGCTTTGTTGCAAAGACTTCTGCCCCGCGACCGATCAGCATGACGTGCTTGGATTTTTCCATCACGGCCCGAGCGGCTGTGATCGGGTTTTTGATGATGGTGACACTGGCGACTGAACCTGCCTTTTTGGTTTTGCCATCCATGATGGAAGCATCCAGTTCATTACGACCTTCGTGAGTGAACACAGCTCCGCGTCCCGCATTGAGGACCGGATCATCCTCCATCACACGAATCGCCGCTTCGATGGCATCCAGACTTGACCCACCTTCATCAAGTTTCAGCTTTCCTGCTTTGAGAGCCGCATTGAGTGCGGCGCGGACTTTTACTTCAAGATCGGGCGTCATGTCCTTTTTGTCTTCGCCGATTCCGCCGTGGATCCCAAGGACAACGTGCGGCGTGACTTCGTCTCCCGCCCCAAAGCATTGATTCGCAGTCAAGATCGTCATCCCAATTAGCAAACACCATCGAACCATTAAGGCACCTCGTGCGAAAAGCGTCCTTCGTCATCCGTACGTTTACGCCGGCTGTTGTCGTTAAAAGGAGTATAACAGCGACGTTACCGGCATGCATTCTGTCCGGCGGGAATGCTGACGAAGGGTAAGAGCACCGGCGAGCGACGACCCACGCCAGTCCCGCATACATGAGAGACGCGGCGCTAGTTTCAGCGACTTGCCGACGAAGAAAAGAGGGATTGGAACACTTACCTGTACTAGTTTTCGCTAATCAGATTTCGTTGTGGCAGCGAAACGAGGCTTGCGTGGCAACGCTTGAAGAATCGGCTGAACGCCGATTTGCCGGCGCCGATGGCTTCGGGTTAAACGATGCAAATGTCTTCATCGTTTAACCGCGCCTCGAAGAGAAGCGAGTCAACCGGCGTCAATGACAAGCCCGAGGCGTCATTGTTCGTTGGACCGGTGCAGCGGTCTTTTCGGTTAGCGATCTAATGTGAGAAACAATCCTCAGCAACGCTTGAAGAATCGGCTGAACGCCGATTTGCCGGCGCCGATGGCTTCGGGTTAAACGATGCGGCCAATATGAAACCGAGGCGTTCTTTAGCGAATTTCAGGCAAACAACCTCGAATTGACATAAAACGCAAAAATGGACTAAAAGCTCCACTATTCTGCTGCGACAGAAAGACGGGACGGAATTTATGAGATCAAACTCGTCAATAGCACTTCGAAACGTTGGGATTGACCCCGTTTGAGCGATGACTATGCTTCGGACGACCTGTATCGGCAGAATTTGCAGGACGCGAATGTTCGCGTCACAACAAATACCGTTATTCGTCGGAGTTCCAAGGAGGGAACATGATGAAACGCTGGTTCTCGAGCGCCGTGATTGGGGTTTATCTCACAGCTCTGTCGGCCGGACTCGTCTCACAAACGATGAATTTCGGGTCGGCATCCCATCCGATCATGTACTTTTTCGTGTGGGATATGTTCTGCGGCTGGTCTTCTCACGAGATTCGTTATCACGTAATTGGCGAAGGCGAAAGCGGGACCTACTACGAATTGGCACCGGGCCCCTGGAAGCAATTCATGCCTTACGGTGACATCCCGCGGTCTCACTACGATGTTCTGGGAAATGCTCATCGAAAGATGGCATTGGTTGCGCTCGCAAAAACTGAACATGAGCCGATTCACCGCGTCGTCATTCTCGAAGAGGTCTGGCCGAAGAAATACAACATGTCTGATCGCTCATGGGCGAACAGGTTTGACGAACCGAAGGATCGAATCAGTTATTTCTGGCAGCGTTCTGAGATGACGGAAGAGGGCCGTGTCATCAGTGTTGTTCCAGATTATCTCACATACCTGCAAACGAAAAATGTTGCGGATAACCCAAGACTGATCCAGGACCTTCATCGAGGTCGGGATCATTACGTGATCAGCCCGTATCAGCGATTCGCGTCGGATGAAATGAATAACGACTGACTTCGCAGCTATCGTGGCTTGTCACTTCCGTAATTTTGGGGAATCAACAGGGAGGTTGAAAAATGTCAGATCTTGAGAACGCGATCCGCCGAATTCAAAAGTTTTTTTTCGATCTGGAAGTTCCGTATGGGCTGGCACTATGCCGCATTTGCCTGCCACTTGTACTGATGGGGATGGTGCTGCCTCGCTGGTCCGTCTGCCGGGAACTTTATTCCGCCGACGGGGCAACAGGCCAATTGTCCGTGGGCTTTGGCTACATCGATATGCTTCCCGAGTTTTCAGGCACCGTTGTCGCCGGACTCTATGCGGTATTGATTTTTGCCATGTTCACGCTTTGTGTCGGGTTTTGCAGTCGAATTTCGGCATTACTCGTGTGCGTACTGATGACTTACTTCAGCATGCTTGACTGCGTCAGCACGATGACAAAATACACGGCCATCGTCACTCATTTGACTTTTATTCTGTTTCTTTCAGAGGCAGGTTCAATCTGGTCGGTTGACGCGTGGCTGGCCAATCGTAAACGGAACATCGATCCGACTCAGCCTCGATTTGCCTACCCCAAGTCGGCAGCATGGCCTCGTCGATTGATGCAATTTTTCATTGCGTGTGTCTATTTTGGAGCGGGTATCACAAAGATCCATACCCCCAGCTTCTTTACCGGTGATCAACTTCAGTATTGGATGCTGACGAATCTCAATTACCAGCACCGATTGGGCGAATTGCTGAGCGGTTATCCGATTCTGCTGGTGGCCTTCGGATACATCGTCGTTGTCTGGGAGTTGGCCTTTATTTTCTGTTCATGGAAAAGTTCCTGGCGATTCGTCATTTTGCCTGTGGGCGTCCTGTTTCACTTTATGACGACGTTGACGCTGGGTTTACTGATGTTTCCCATGGTCTGCTACTGCACGTATTTGTCGTTCATCGATGAAGAAGACATCCAGAAATCGAGTGCTTGGGTACGGCGACAAATTCGCCACTTCAGCGGCCTCAAACTCGCATACTCGAAACTGATTGAGTTCCGAGAAATGATGGGAGATCGGCCTCAATGGCAAACACCTGCTCGACTCGCGTTTGCGATTGCGATTCCCGTGGTGGCGATTGCTGGAATTCAGATCGAATATCAAATGGACAATTACGGCGAGCGTCGGCCTGAAGGACGACATCACCTTGTTGCCATCGAACCCGAACGGGCTCGGTTGATGCTTGCTCCGGTTCAGCCTCAACGAGATATCGATAAGTTTTTCGCTGTCGACATGGGGACATTTCTTGCCAGCGACATCGTCGCCTATCGTCGAACCTCTTTCCGACAGGGTGAACATGTCATCGCCCAATGCAGCCTGACGCCTCCTCACGAAGATATGGTCGTCGAATGCAAGATTCGCGATTCCGAAAATCGGATTGTCGAGAAGCGAGTGGAAATCGCCACGCGAGAAATGCTTCGAGTCAATCTTCGCTTCAACATCACCGATGATATGCGTCCGGGCGATTACTACATGAACATCGAAACCGCTGGCCGTCACGTCCTGAAAAAGAAGTTCACTGTGCTTCCAAAATATGGAACGGTCGCCTCACGTTGATCGACCTGGTTTCTTGTCGAGAACTGCCGTGTAGACGTCCCGAATCTGCTTTGTCATCGTCTGGTGGCGGAACTGGTCTGTAAATCGAGCACGGCCAGTTTCGCCAAGACGGTTCCTCAACTGCGGATCGTTCGCCAGTTTGCAAAGGGCATCGGACAATTCAGGAATTGCACGAGGAGGAACGAGACAGCCAGTCTCGCCCGGAATGACCACCTCTTTGGCGCCATCGATGTCATAACTGACGACTGGCTTGCCTGCGATCAGTCCTTGAGGAAGAACACGAGCCAGCCCTTCCCAGACGCTTGTATGGACCACGATATCCATGGCGTGAACGAGTTCGGGAACTTTTTCAGGCGGGACAAGTCCAGCGAAAATGAAATAATCTCGCAGCCCAAGTGATTTCAGCTCGTCTTCGAATCCTTGTCGTAAGATACCATCGCCAACGAACAGAAACCGGACGGAAGGGCACTTGTCGACGACCGCTTTTGCCGCACGGACAACGTATTCATGCCCTTTGAGCGGAAACAGGCGAGCCACCTTGCCGATGACGACATGTTCGGGCAACAAACCGAGTTCTGCACGAACCTCTTCCGGCGGTCGAACCGGTGACAGAAATGGTTCGACATCGAAGCCGCTATAAACCGTGACAAATTTGTCACGAGGTGCAACCCCGGCAGCAACGTACTGGTCTGTCATCGAATCGCAGACAGAAATGAACTTGTCAGTCCGTTTTCCGGCCCAGCGTTCAAGGCCTTTATACAAATTGAACGCGAGCGGGCTTTGTCCAAAATGAAATGCAGATCCGTGAATCGTATGCACACAGGGTATTTTCAGCTTCGCGGCAGCCGCACGACCGATGATCCCCGCCTTGGATGAATGCGTATGAAGCAGATCGGGCTTTATCTCGTGGAGCATTCGAATCAACTGGCGATAGGTTTGCCAGTCATGCCAGGGATGGATTGCCCGTTGTGACGATCCAATCAGTTGAAGATCCAGCCCACCGTTGCGAGCACGCTGCTCCAGCGACCCCTCAGGCCCGACGCCAGGCCCGGTAATCAACGTGACGCGGTCCCCAAACAGATGGTGTTGGTCTTCCACTGTCAGCAGAGTGTTTTCTTGAGCACCGCCAATGATCAGCCGCGTGATGTAGTGAACGATATGCATAGAGCGCGACAACTCAAATCCGTGTGCCACTGCTTGACCGTCTTCGGTCAAGCAGTGCTCTTCTCATGTTTTCATTTAACTTCGAAGACACTGCGTCTCCGAAGACTACGATGAAGTGGCACGCTGCCCCACATTCGCCGGTTGACGAAGCGATCACTTCTGAGACTCAGTAGCAATCGCACGAGCCAGTTTCTCGATATCTGAACGGCTGACATTCGAATCGTGGTTTGTCAGCCATTCGACTTCGGATCTGGCTTGCTGCCAGCGCTCGGACTGATAACTGAGAATGCCGCGATACATATGATCGGGACCGGAATCAGGCGAGATCACCAGAATCGCGTCGGTATATCGCAGCATTCGTTCAACCTCCTGAGCTTCGGATGCTGCTCGAAAGAGATTACGCAAGATTCTTTCCAAAGTTGCTTGCGGTGTGATTGAATCGAGAAACGAATCCTGCCAGGGTGAATCGCTCAGCTCTTCAAATTTCGCTTGTGCATCCTCTCTGGTCATCAGGCGACCACGATCGAACACGTCGATCAATTGTGGTGAACCGATTTTTGGTTCATGCCGTGACAGAAAGTGTCTCGGCATGCCGACTCCGACAACATTCAGACCCAGTCGTTTGGCAATTTCGACATACAAAACCGAAAGCGTAATCGGCAATCCCTCACGATCGTCAAGCACTTCATTGAGATAGCTGTTCGAGCGATTGTCATAATCAGTACGACTACCGTGAAACCCTTGCTCTTCGAAAAGGTATCGATTGAGCGCCGTCAGTCGATCTCCTTCACTCGCATCGTCGGCCACAGACGCCTTGATTTGTCTGACGTGGCGATCCACTTCATGAATGTAACCTTCGATTTCCAACTCAGAATTGTCGAGCTTGGCAATGAGGAGAGCCCCGCGCAGGAGGTCGATATTGTCGGCTTTCAGGACCGTTTGAAATTCGGAGAGTGTTTTTGCCGCATGCACATCATTGGCCATCCGTCGAATTCGCGCGGCTCGTAAATCCAGTGCTTTAGCTTCTTCTTCCAGAAGATCAACAACCCGAGCGTCGTCCGTAGCAAGAGTCTTAACCGTTGCTAACGTCGCGACTTCATCAGAGTTGGCCCCGTCGATTGCCTTGGAAACACGTGAAATCAATTCATCAGATGGCCGTTGTTCGTCGAGTTTTTCACCGACTCGAAATCCCTTGAATTCCGCTTCGGTCTGCCGGAATTTACACAGTCCGACTTTGCCCGACTTGTAGTTCGAGTCGTTAGTCTCAAACGTCAGCTCCCCGTTCAAATAACAAAGGATTCGGTTCGATTCGACCCGGACCTTCAACGAATTCCACCCCTCCTTTTTCAATGACTTCGGTCGTGCTTCGCGAAGAACAGCCCAGGAATAGACATCAGGACCATCAAACCGACTGAGCCTGACACCGCCATTACTCGGATAAAAGCCGTAATGTTTATCGCCGCCGTCAGAATGGATGACCAACCCCGCCGCGCCGTCGCTCGGAGTGAATTTCACCAGGACTGCAACTTCAAACGGGATATCTGGCACTGCCTGAGTCGATAAACACAAGGCTCGTCCACCAAAACCACCTGCTCGACCATCGACGGAGATCTGGCCCGCTCGTTGACGCCATCGTCCGCCAGGAAGTACGGACCACTCGTCAGGGTCCATTGCTCCAATCGTTAACCAACGGTTCATGGGAATGGGATTTGGCTTCTCAAGCAATGGTTTGAGCGAATTGATGCAGATTGCAAAGCCAAGATTTTCAGTTTTCAAGGATTTTAACGTCAACAGCCCATGCACCCGGCCTTGCAGATCGAGCAGGGGACCGCCGCTGTTTCCCCGTTCGATCGGCAACGCGATCTGCAGCATTGACCTCCCTTCGATGTCACGTCGTCCTGATAAGACGCCGCTGACGATGCTTCGTTCAAGCCCTAATGGATTGCCAATCGCCACCACAGGTTGTCCTTCCTGCAGTTCATCCGAATTCCCTAGCGGAAGTGCGGGCAGGGCCCGAGCATCAATCTTCAGGATGGCGAGGTCCTGCGAGCGTTCTGTCGCATAAACGGCAGAAACATCGAAC
>JBAXBD010000108.1:0-12400 GCA_037142165.1 Schlesneria sp.
CTTCTGGGTCGGCTGCGAGGACTCCGTTTTTGTAGTCCGTCCGATCAACTCGGGTTGGGACAAACCACCACCATAAACCACCAGCCAGTAAAGGCAGTCCGATCTGAACAGCAACAAAACACCACTGACGACGACGATCTCCGTCAGACGGCACGATCGACCGAATGAGCCAACCCCAGATTGGCAACGTCAAGAAAAGAAGGTTTGCGATGAGAAACCCAATATCAAGACCATTGAGCGAGGCAAGCACGGGCCAATTGGCGTGCGAGACGAGCGAAACGTCTTTTGCATCGAAGTTGGACCGAACTTCCCGTTGCAAGCGTTTCAGTTCGTCGGTCCCTTGTTGTTTATCTGACGATTTGATCGCGGCAAGGACTTGCTGTCCCAATTCGCGAATCTGTCCCCCTTTTTCTGCCGGTAACGCATTGGCCATGAGATCGATTTGCAGGGGGACCGTCTTGAGAAATGCCTCAACGTTGGTGTTTGGATTGTCGGTTGAACGGGATTCGATCATCTGGGCCAGGGCCCCTCGCAATGTTCGGGCCGCTTCCTGGTACTCGAATCGGTTAAAGCCGAAATAGTAGATGGGTCGGGCGTTTGCGAGGATCGGAGCAAAAATACTGGTGGTGATCAAGGCCAGAATCAAAGCGGCAGCGGCTAGTGCAAGTCGACGTTTACAAAACTCACTCCAGATCAGTGCCCATTGGCTTTTGCCACGCGGAGAATTGGATGTTGAACTCAAAGTATTTGCCGAGGTTGCTGCCACAAAAACCCTTCCCTGCGTCGCCGCCGCTCAACTCAAACACATCCTGCTTAGTCGAAAGGACTGAATTCCATGTTGAGTCTCATGCGTGATGTTATCAAACCATCCGATCGAATCGAACCCTTCCACGACGCGAAAGGACGATTGCGAGCCGGAATCGGACGTCTTGCGCCGACGCCGGTTCAAACGCGAAATTCAAGATATTGGAGTGCTGCGAACAAGCAACACGATTGCGTCGGCGTCGATCGCTTCCTGTCTTCCGATCGGCCCCACTTTTTCGCCGGTCTTCGCCTTCACATTGACCTGGCTGGCGTCGATTCGCAGCAACTCAGCGATTCTTGCTGCAATCGCATGTTTGTAAGGGGACAGCTTCGGTCGCTCGGCGTGGATCGTGCAATCGAGGTTGCTGATCTCCCAGCCACGCTTTCTCACTTCGTCGATTGCGGTGAGCAGAAAATGAGCCGAGTTGGCATTACCCCACTGGGGATCGGTGTTGGGAAACCATTCACCAATATCACCCAGGCCAACCGCCCCGAGGATTGCGTCGGTGACGGCATGAAGCAGGACATCCGCATCACTATGTCCGTCCAGACCCAATTCAAACTCGATGGTGACTCCACCCAGGATCAACGGACGACCCGGCACCAGTCGATGCCTGTCGTGCCCCAGACCTACTCGTATCCCCGAATCGCTCATCGTGCACTTTCCACTTCAAATCCATGTGCTGACAGTACGTTATGAAAGGGAAGAATGAATGAAGTATGCGGAAATTGAAAGGTTCAACCCATCAATACTCGTTTCCTGGAGAACTCAAATTGACATAAATGGCCCGACGAGGATAGATTCCCCGCCTCTCCCCCCTGCTTATTCAAATTCCAATTCGACATTCCCCTTTGCGGACACGCACTTGTTCTCGCACGCATGTCAATTTGTGCGGACTGGTCGGCCACTATCTTTAGCGGTCGCAATGTGTCTATTTGCCGTTTTTGGATGCTCGCTGTTTCCGCCTACAGAGAAACAAACACTGAATACCGTGGGTCGTCCGGTGTTGCCTCCCATTCAAACGGGCCCTGACTCCATTCAACTTGAGGTATTCTTTCTAGAACGGCCTGCGGAAGATCACCTGTTGAATTCCGCGATCTGGAAAGAGGTTGACCAGCTTGGTTCGCTGCCAACCGAAACGCAAGAAATCCTCAGCAGCAACGGATTTCGAGTTGGAAACGTCAGCTCAAATCCTCCGCCTGCTGTGCAGAAGTTGCTGGGAATGGTTTCTGAAATCCCCGTTGATTCTGCGGAAAGCACGAAACCACTGTTGGGATTCAGTCGATTTGTGCCGCCAGGTGTCGAGACAGAGATTCCCACAGGAATTGTCCACGACCAATCTGAGTTCCAGATTCGAGAAAAGAACCAGGTCAAAAAGGTCGTTTACGATCAGGCCAATTGTGTTCTGAGAATGAAGGCGAGCCGCTTACAAGATGGATGGGTTCGGGTCGACTTTCAACCCGAGATTCATCATGGAGAAAAGAAGATGCGTCGTGTGGCGGCGAACTCCGACTTTTCGCTGCGGATGAGCCAGCAAGTCGATGTCCGAATTGCACAGCGATTCAGCTTAACGATGAATGTGGGGGAAAGGGCTCTGATTACGTGCACCCCAGATTCGGAAGAAACGCTCGGAGACAAGTTCTTCTGCCACGACGACGACGGGATGAAAAAACAACGGGTTCTCATCGTTCGTGTCGTTGATTCGGGCCAGTCGTCTGCCACGTTCGCCAAGTAAGTTGAAGCCGCACAAGGCCGCTGTACGCGATCAGCAACGATTGAATGGGCAAAACGTTCTGCGTCCCTGATCATTCTGCAGTTTTGACTGCGATCTCAATGGATGAGGCCTTCAGTCGACTCTAGTTCGAGTTCCAAAGTGAGCTCACCACAACCAGATCAATGACATGCTGTCTGGTTTTGTCCGACGCGGATGGTTAGGATTGGTCTGGTTCCCAAATCGACTAACGACCATCAACCGATTTCGATCGCTCTTCGTACCAGGTGTCACATTACAATGACGTTTGATTCGCCAAGCTCGTTATATTGGTTTGGACTGGCTATCCCCATCGTTGTCTTCTACATCTTGAAGATTCGATTGCGACGCAGGCCGGTATCGACGGTGATCTTCTGGAAGCAGGTGCTTGACGAGAAAAACCCTCGTTCGATCTGGCAACGCTTGCGACACTTTGTTTCGCTTTTATTGCAACTGGCAATGTTATCGCTCTTGGCGTTATCACTCGCCGATCCTTACTTCTTCTGGGAGATTCGGTCTGCTCGACGAATCGTGCTTGTCGTCGATACGTCAGCGAGTATGAATGCGACAGATGTGAAGCCGACACGATTGGCTGAAGCAAGGCTCCAGGCAGGTCAGCTCATCGCCAGCATGAGGCCTCGCGATGAGATTGCGCTCATCACGGCTTCAACACAGCCACAGGTCGTCGTTGGATTCACATCGCGACAGCGAACCTTGAGTGCCGCATTGAAAGCGGTGACTTCCACTGACGGGCCGTCGCACGTTGCTGAAGCCATCGCGCTTGGACAACGATTGCTCGGTGAGCGAAACGACGGAAAGCAGTCAGAAGTTTATGTTTTGACCGATGGATGTTTTTCCGGGATTGAACGTTTTCTCACGAAAAAGGAACCACTTAATAACAAATCCGATGAAGCTCAGCCGGACGCTTCATCAGCGTCCAAGACGGAATCAGCCTCGGGGATATCAAAGCAGGCAAGTGCTGCCGTCTCAATTCATGTCATTGGTGAACGATCTTCCAATGTTGGAATTACCCAGTTCCAGGTTCGGCGAAGCCTTGTCGATCCACTCGGGTACGAGATCCTGGCCGAAGTCACGAATTTATCCGACCTCCCTGTGGATTGTCGTTTTGAAGTTGATTTCAAATCAGCCGCGCGAGATGCGGTGGAGCCGATCGATGTCGTACCGCTGAAACTTGAGGCCAATGGGAAATGGAGTCACGTCTTCGAGAAAACATCTGCTGAAGGGGGACACCTTCTGGCACATCTGAATTTTCAATCGACGACCAATAGCGTTGGCCAGACGCCGAAGAGTACGGCAAATGATCGGCCGCTGCAGGACACGCTTGAAGCGGACAATAGCGCATGGGCGGTATTGCCCCGCCGTGAAATTCAGCCTGTGATCCTCGTCACTTCAGGAAACCTGTTCCTGCAAAAGGTTTTCGAAGTCAATCCGCTGGTGAAGCTGACCGTCGTCGATCAGCCTCCCGAAACGATCCCGGCGGGAACGGTCGTTGTTTATCACCGCACCGCGCCAGCAGTACTTCCCAAAGGAAGTGTGTTCGTCATCGACCCTGCAAATTCCAGTGACCTCTATGCAGTCGGAGAACCGCTCGAAAGCGCAATCGTGACGAAACAGGATAAGGACTCGCCGCTGATGTCGCATGTACGGCTCGATAATGTCGTGATGCCCGAAGCGCGTAAGATCGCACCAGCTTTGCCTGAACTGACGCACGTGTTAGCAGCCGCCGTCTCAGCAGACCCACTCTTTTTTGCGGTAAACCGTGCGGAAGGGAAAGTCCTGGTGATGACAGTCAATCTCGATAAAGGAGACTTGCCGCTTCGCACCGCGTTTCCAATTTTTGTGGGCAATGCACTTCACTGGTTCGCGGGAAACAAGAGTGATCTTCGAGAATCACTCGCCACCGGCTCGGTCACGACTGTGACGTCGAGTGATTTTGCATCGCCGATGCGCGGGAATCAAATCGTCCTGACAGATCCGTCCGGCTTGAAAAAGTCGTTGCCGATGATTGTCGACAAGACAACATTTGGGCCGCTAGATCAATGTGGAATCTGGAAAGTTGAAGAAGAACAAACACCGTCGATGACGACGCCAACCGCAAATGAAAGCCGTTCTTCGTCAGGTCCGTTGCTGGAGATCGCCTGCAATCTGTCGAATTCAACGGAATCTGACATCCGCCCGGCGATCGAACTCGTTTCCGAAAAAACAACCCCTTCGCCTGTCTTATCAGGGATCGGCTCTCGCCCCATCTGGTTTTGGCTTTCGTTATTGGCCCTTGTCCTGACATCAATCGAATGGTGGCTGTATCAGCGCCGTGTGATTAGCTGAATGATTTTTTAATGGGACTCCTGATGTTCGACTCTTATTCATTAGAGCTGACTCACCCGTCGTGGCTGATCACGCTGGCGTTTGTCATTCCGCTGCTTGCCTACTTCTTTTGGAGATCACTTTCCGATTTTCCAAAGCAACAATTGTTTTTGTCACTTCTAACGCGCACCGTTGTTGTGACTCTCATCGCACTTTCGCTTGCTGGATTGGCTCTTCTCAGTACGACAAATCAGCAGTTTGTGATCTTCGCAATTGACGAGAGCTTAAGCGTCGATTCCGGCGAAGCCGATTCTGAACCAGTCGTCGGTGAAACTCGAACTTCGCAAAAGCCATCTCAAGTCGATGAATTCCTTGATCGAGCACTGAAGTTAGAAGGACTGAACGAACACAAAGTGATGTTCTTGCCGTTTGCAGCGCAGGCAGGTTCGTTAGCAAAAGAAAAACCTAAAACTCCAAGGGAAAACAACAACGCCTCCACTTCTCAAGCAGCGGACTCTGGTTCAATCGACCGCAATTCAACGGACATCGCGGCGGCGATTCGTTCAGCGGCGGGTGCCATGCCTCCAGACTACGTCCCGAGAATCATCTTGCTGACTGACGGAAATCAAACTTCGGGTGATGCTCTTCAAGCGGCGCTCGGTACCGAGTCTTTAATTTCTGGTGATATCGGTCGACAACAACGATCAACCGATCGATCCAAATCGGCGGCCTCAAAATTGATTCCGATTGACACAGTGCCGCTTAAGGTTCGAGACGACAACGAAGTTCAAGTCGCCGCCGTCGAAGTCCCAGCCCAGGTGCGTGAGGGCGAGCCTTTTTACGTTGAGGTCGTGATCAACTCGAATCATGAAGACGAAGGACAAGTCGAGGTTTTTCGCGGAGCTCATAAGGTGCTTAGCGAACTGCGCAAACTCAAATCCGGAGAGAATCGATTTCGTTTCCAGCAATCGATCACAGGTGAACGACTGGCTCAATATACCGTCAAGGTGAGCGGCCTGAAGCAGGATACATTGCTCGACAACAATTCGGAGTCTGGCCTGGTCTTCACGACGGGAAAACCGCGCGTTCTGCTGATTGAAAGCGAACCCAAGCTGGCTCAACAACTGGTCTGGGCATTGCAACAGGAAGAAATCGAGTGCGATGTTCGTCCTTTGGAGGGAATGCCCGAATCGCTGTCAGACCTGCAAAATTATGAGTTGCTGGTTCTTTCTAATGTTCCCGCCACAAGTCTTTCGCAACGACAGATGGAACTGGCGCGCACCTACGTTCAAGATCTTGGTGGCGGGTTTATGATGTTGGGTGGTGATCAGTCGTTCGGACTGGGGGGCTACTACAAGACCGTTCTGGAAGAAATCCTGCCCGTCAGATCCGACTTTGAAAAAGAAAAAGAAAAGCCTTCACTCGGAATGGTTCTCGTCATCGACAAATCAGGTTCCATGGGGGGCGAGAAGATTGAAATGGCCAAAGAGGCCGCAAAGAGCGCCGCGGAACTATTGGGGCCTCGTGATCAACTGGGTGTCATCGCATTCGAAGGGAACTTCTATTGGGTGAGCGACCTGCAATCCGCAAGCAATAAAGCCCGAATCATCGACGACATCAGCCGCATTGAAGCAGGTGGCGGAACGGTGATGTATCCCGCAATGGAAGAGGCCTACAACTCACTGCTGGGTGCCACGGCCAAACTGAAACATGTCATCGTGTTAACAGACGGAATTTCCTCGCCTGGCGACTTCGAAGGGATCGCTCAAAGCATGGCTTCGGCTCGAATCACCTGTTCGACGGTTGCCGTCGGTGAAGGCTGTGATGGGAAGTTGCTGGAAGAGATCGCCCGGATCGGACAGGGCCGCTATTTTGAAGCCATGGAAGCAAGTACGCTGCCGCAGATTTTCGCGAAGGAAACGATGACGGCGAGCAAGTCGGCGATTAACGAACAACCGTTCGTTCCCCAGGTGGTACGCCCGACGCAGGTACTCGCCGACATCGATTTCGAGACCGCCCCGTTTCTACTGGGATATGTTGTGACTCGCCCGAAAGCGACCTGTGAGTTCATCCTCGCGACAGAATCGGGCGACCCGCTTCTGGCCTGGTGGCGATACGGGCTGGGAACAACAGTTGCTTTCACCTCAGACGCCAAAAGTCGCTGGGGAGCGGAATGGTTGACCTGGCCGGGCTTCAGCAAGTTCTGGGCACAGGTCGTACGCCAATCGATGCGTAAAAATGACGTGAAAGGTGTGATTGTCGACGCAAAACAAGAACGCCGAAAAGCGACCGTCACGCTTGACGCAATCGACCCGTCAGGAAAGTTCCTGAATCGTGCTGATACTGAATTGACGATCATCGACCCGCAACTCGGTCAACGGAAACTGGAGATGAAACAAACCAGCCCCGGTCGCTACGTCGCGGAATTCGAAACTCCTCTTTCCGGAGCATACCATTTGAACATGACGCAAAAAACATCTGGCGGCACCCTGCTTCACCAGCAGACGCGGGGACTTATCGTCGGCTACCCCGATGAGCTGCGATTATTTCCAACAAACATCGAGCTCTTGAAAACGCTGGCAACGGCCACGGGAGGCCGATTTGATCCGACGCCTGAAGAGATTTTTGGTGCGGACTCAACGTCCCCCGACCAGAAGAGTCTGGGACAGCAGCCCGCCCCTCTGCGTACAGCCCAACGCACAACTCCGCTTTGGCCCTATCTCCTGACGGCGGCCTGCCTGTTGTTCGTGCTCGACGTCGCTTTGCGAAGAATTGATTTCAGTCTCTGGTGGCCTTGGCGTGGGCGCATGATTTGAAAGTCAGCCAAATCGAAACATGACAATTGCGGAAAACCTCGTGGATCTCGGGATTTTCTAATCGGTCATCGAAATTCCTTCACCACCGGTGAAAAAAGCGAAGGAAGTGCGTTACTTGTGAAACTGAAAAGTCCGAGAAGCATCCCATTGCGCACTTTTACTTTTCGCTGATGTAGATCGGATTGGACAAAATCCAGATGCGATCTTCGCCGGCGATGTTCAGCCAGAGTTCGACTCGATAGTTTCCAGCAGCGTTGACGGAGGCCTCAAACGTCCTTCCATCTGACTGGCTGACGAGTTCTCCGTTTCGAAGGAGTTTCCACTTTGCGGGAAGAGGCGATTGGCCGGTCAATTTCGTTTCTGGCGAGTACTTGAATTGAGTCCCCACTTCATGGCGAACTCCCCCAGACTGGGCGGCAAAATCGAATCCTGTGGCGTCGGCCATCCAGTCGAACGCGACAAAGGCTCGTCCGTTGTTCAACGCTTGCCAGACGGCCGGTTGTGACAATTCGGTCACGAGCAGATGCGTGCCAACATGTCGAAGACTGTTTTCGTAGGGGTCCAACCGAAGCTGGAACAATGAATCGCCAACTTTTGCGTCTTTGGGAATTGGTTTGATGGTGTTAAAGACGGCGGCATCAAGCATCAAAAGCAGTTCACCTAAAGGATCTTCAACACGGACTTTGCCCTCATCGGCCATGATGACGGAAACACCGATATTTTGATGAGCATCGTTGGCTGAGACGCCTGTGTGCGGTGCCACCTGGCACAATTCGTCCCAGCGCTTGAGATAGTCTTTTGGATAATCCTGCAACGACGAAAAAGCCTCTTGCGGATAGCGTTGGTAAAGTTCAGCGGTCTTCATCAGCCAGAGAGGATTTTTAACCGACGCGAGGAGTCGTTTTTCATCCTTGGCATCAGCATGCGTGTTATAGATTTCCACGCCCGTCAATCCGCGAAGATTCCAGTCCATACGTTCTTCGAGGTGCGACAGGAAAGTCAGTCCATCACGTCCGCGTACGATTTCAGACAGTTCCTGGGGCGTGGTTTTCAGGAATTCTTTAATACTTTGACCAGGATACACCAACATTCCGTTTGTTTCCGCACCGGGGATCAACAGGACGCCGTCCCGCAGCCCCTGATGTCCATCGCGGAAGACATCGTAATGGTCGGCCGGGTGTTCGGTGAACAAGAGGACTTGAGTTCCCGCTGCTTTGGCGGCCGTCACAATGTCGTCGAGTTTCCCTCGACTGTCGTGAGAGAAGGCAGAATGAACGTGCAGATTCGCGCGAACGTCGATGAATTGATCAGGTCGGGAAATTGTCTGGCGATCACCCTGCAGCTTGATGACGGCCTGGTGGACCGCTTCAAGCCGTTCGGCGGTAAGTCGATCGATCGCATCTACGGCGAAAATTGGTCCGCAGCAATTCAGCGCGATAATCGTAAAATACAGAAACGAGTTTTTCATGGGAGAAATCGAAGTCGTTCGTGGGGAGTTGGCATGCGACAGGTTTCACTTTTGCCAAAAAGCCGATAGCGGTTCTTTGCAACCAGAGAATATCCCAGGTTTCGAATTGGCAGCGGGACTAGCCAAAGCAGTGTGCCGACCAATTGCCAGCCAGGTCCGAGTTGCCAGAGGACTCGCACGACCGCCGCCGACTTACGGTAGGTTCGGCCTGCAATCCACAGGACCATCGTGTTTAAGTCTTCGATATCTGCAGATGTGAGAAGTGTTTGAGCCGTTGTCCCTTGCAGGGGTGCAAACTGAAATTTTTCGGCGGTATCGTATTTCAGTACGAAGTCGATCGACCGACTGCAGAGTCCGCAGACTCCATCGAAAAAGAGTACAATGCGTGCACCTTCGGTTTCTCGCTGGTCGATTACCAACTCGCCATCGATCGGAGTGCTCAGTGCGGCTGGCACGGTGCTCATGATACCCTCGCTGGATTGAACGTTGGGACCGCGACCATTTCTTGTCTGGCAATGGTAACGGAAATGCCTCCAAATCGGCAAAGCGATTCTGGAAACATTGAATTAAGAACGTGTTAAGGAGACAGAGTGGGGACAAGCAAACGTGCCCCCCTGGTCTCCTTACACTTCCCCTGCCCCAGTCGTCCTGGTTTGAGCGAATCACCAAGCGAAAGCCCTGGTTCGCATTCGTGGGTGTCAGTCGGATTTTTTTCGGGGTCGTCCTCGTTTTTTCGGAGGCCCATCGGCGACTCCCGCATTTCGAGCTTTTCTCGCAGCAACGTCTCGTTTCGAACGTTTCTGCATGATTTCATATTGCGAAGGACGATTCTGCGACTTCGCAATAATCTGGGCAGGCAGTACTGCAACGCACTGGTTTGCCAGTGTGATGATCACGTCGAGGCAATCCCATTGGCGCTGCGTCCAAGGGAAAAGCGCCTGCTTCAAATCATGCTGTTGCATCTCGTAGGCCACCTGTGTCAATTGCTCGGTCGCCTTCTTCAGCGACTCGGCCGTACTGGTTACGACGTCGACACCCTTCACTTCATATTTTACTGGCACGCAAATTCCTCCTCAAAAAAGTTGAACCACCCGCTTAAAGCTAGTGACGTTCTCACGTTTTGTCACCCGTACCGTCGATTTTCTCTCTTCCGACAAAAATTTTTCTTAATGCAGTATTGACGACATATTTTCTTATACGTATCATATAGCACACTTGTTTTTATTTTGAGTTTCCATAAGAACATGGCAACCAAGATTCACCTGGATATTCACTTGACTCGCCCATGAATTTTTTGACTCCAACGGAACGAGATCAACTGCACCAGGAATTGGGCGAGATGAGCGAGCATGTTCAGCAGCTGGGGCAACAAATGGCCAAGCAATCGGAAGCATGGGAATCGGACTCGCGTGAATGGCAGCGTTTACAACGCCACAAGCGAGATCTGGCTGAATGGCTCGTTGATGAAGCCACAAACGACCATGGAACGATTGTCGAGCCGCGAATCGACGCCGCGTTGGGTGGCGAGCCTTTCGTACCTGGCTCCATCACGACCGTTGTGAATGGAAAACAATATTGCCTGACGCTCGTTTCAACCTGTTACGACGTGAAAGAAATTTGATTGCGATTTCAACCGGGTTTTTGTCGACGGTCGTTCATCGCCACTCAGTGACTGACGATTTTTTTAACATGGAAATGAAAGAGAAAAAGAGATGACCTTACGCACCGTGAAAGGAGCCGTCTTTACCATTCTTGTTGACGACAAGCGCATCGTCGTCAAGCACGTTTCTGGTAAGGGGAAGCGATGTCGCGTGATTGTGCCTCCAGGAGTATTGATCGAAGAAGAGCGACGTCCGTCGGCAATCGTCGATCACGGCAAATCACGTCATTCCGATGAAGTCTGCGGCGAGTTCTGATATGGAAAGTCCGCAATTAACCCAAACCGAAGAGAGTTACTCGGAAGCAAGTCCCTCGATTTTAATTGGGACGTCATTGGGCTGCTTTGTGCCTGGGGTCGATCGACCGTTGTCGATTTCTGTTCTCAGACGAGATTTCAGGCGGTTGACGATCTCGGGGTGGGTTGCCTGCAAATTAGTAGCTTCTCGTGGATCTTTGGCAAGATCATGCAATTGCAGTCGAGGAAGTCCCTGCTGGATCGCTTCGTCGTCCTTTGGCGAGGCCCAGCCGCCGGAGCCGGGGCACAGAGACAATTTCCAGGCTCCTTCCCGAATGGCAAAGCGTCCGGTAGAGCTGTGGTTGACGATCGTCGGACGATTCTCGCTATCGAATTTACCAAGAAGTGCTGGCAGAAAACTGATGCTGTCTTCGCCAGCGTTGTCTGGAACTCGTGCGTCAAGTAATTCCGAGCACGTTGCCATCAAATCCGTGTGACAGATCGTTCGATCACTGATTGTTCCTGCCGGAATTTTTGAGGGCCAGCGTACGATGAAAGGGACTCGGTGACCTCCTTCGAAAATATCAGCCTTACTGCCGCGAAATGGGCCGCTCGGCAGATGCCCCGATTTTCGCAACACGCTTTGTGGATCGCCTGGCGGTGCAAACCCGTTATCGCTGGTTACGATTACAAGCGTGTTTTCCGTCAATCGATTTTTGTCCAATCGAGCCAATACGTCACCGATCGCGGCGTCTGTCTGCATCACGAAATCGGCATATTCACCCAGACCACTTTTCCCTTGCCACTCTTTCGTCGGCAACACGGGCGTATGTGCCGACGCGAGGGCGAGATACAGAAAGAACGGTTGACCGGAATGAGCATCTTTGGCGTAGATGTCGATCAGTTCGATGGACCTGTTTGTCAAAGCAGGCAGGACGTCGATCGCTTCAAAGTCTGCAGCAGCAGGACCAGACCGAATCCATTTCTTCTCGGTTGTCGGAACGGAGGTGACTTTATCATTTTCAATGAAAACGTAGGGAGGCATGTCGAGCGACGCGCTGATCCCGAAATAATAATCAAAACCGAGCGACGTAGGCCCGTTGGAAATTGTTCCGGCCCAGTTGATGTCCGTGAGACCAGGAACAACTTTACCAGAAGGGTCGAATGATGTCCCAGGCGATTTCGGCCAGTCCATGCCGAGATGCCATTTACCGACACAGGCGGTCGTGTAACCATGTTGCTTCAGCAGAGCGGGAACCGTCAGCCGATCACGAGGAATTAAAGGAGGTGAGAATCCGTTAAGGACCCCGGACTGCATTTTTGTTCGCCAGGAATACCGTCC
>JBAXBD010000109.1:0-12391 GCA_037142165.1 Schlesneria sp.
TTCCAGACAATCGCAGTCCGATCGGCACTGCCGGAAATCAAAAGCTGGCCGTCTAAAGTAAAGGTCACTGATCGTACTCCGGCAGTATGACCCGGCAACGTGGCAATCTCTTTTTTCTCGGCAATGTTCCAGAGCTTGACTGCTTTGTCGTATCCGCCCGATGCCAACGTTTGTCCGTCGGGTGAAAAGGCGACGGAAAAGACCCAGTTCGTATGTCCGATCAGATCAGCCTGAAGTTCCCCAGTCGCAACGTTCCAGACCTTGATTGATTTATCGAAACTTCCCGCGGCAATCCGCTGACTGTCCTGGCTGAACGCGACACAGGCGGCGACGTCGCTGAAGGCGTCGAGTTCACGAGCGACCTTTCCGTCGGCGGCATGTCGAATCGAAATTTTTCCATCTTCACGAGCCAGTGCGATCCATTTGCCATCTCGCGAATAAGCGAGTGATTGAATTGCCTCGGGCTCAGGTGCATCGCTGGCCGGAGGAGTTGTTACAGCACGATTTGGAGTTTGATCGTCTGAGTCATCATCATCGGCCGTCGGCGTTGCCTGCGGGTTACGATCGAGCTTCGCTTTTTCCGTTTTCTTTTCGACATCCCACAGACGTGCCGTTCCGTCACGAGCGATCGAGACCAGCCAGGCTCCATCCGACGACATGGTGACAAATTTCGCGCCGGCATTCTCACCACCCAGATCGGCCAGTAATTCGTGCTTTTCACCGTCCCACAGCTTCATTTCGCGTTCACCAGATGAAGCAAGCCGTTTGCCGTCGACCGAGGTTGTAATCGAGCGAACGCCTTTTTTATGCCCTTTCATAATGGCTGACTCTTCACCCTTTTCGACATCCCAGACGCGAACCATGGCGTCCCAGCCGACCGAGGTCAGCTTGTCGGCAGTCGGCGTAAAAGCGGCTGCTTCGATCAGTTCTTTATGACCTTTCAACGACTTCTCGATCTTTCCTGCGACGACATCGAAGATTGCCAAGCTATCTCGATCACCGGCGGGAACACCCGCCGCGAGTAAGGTCCCTGCTTT
Source organism: Schlesneria sp. (assembly GCA_037142165.1). GTDB lineage: Bacteria > Planctomycetota > Planctomycetia > Planctomycetales > Planctomycetaceae > Schlesneria. Next base: position 1,038 of record JBAXBD010000109.1, read on the forward strand.
TGTGAAACCGAGCGAGAAAAGTCTTGAAGCGTCTGGTTCGTAAACTTTGGCAAGTTTCTTTTCAGGGACATTCCAGACACGAATGGATTTGTCAGTCGTACTTCCCAGAACAAGTTGATTGCCGTCAGGCGACCATGTCATGACGTTGGTCTTCACCGCGGGGCCGGGTAACGTCAGCCCGATTTTTCCTGTCTTAATATCAACAAGGTTAACACCGGAATGAGGACCGTTCGGCCCAATCGCCAGCCATTTTCCGTCCGGGGAAAACGACACAACTGCAATTCGGCCCGGCTGCACGAACGTGACGCCTGGTTTGGGATCGGCGACATCCCACAGAATGATCTCTCCCTTGGATTCGGCGCCGTCAGGGACCGAAACTGTGGCGACGGTTTTGTTATCCGATGAAAAGACGGCGAATCCCCAACCGGTCGGCACTGCTGGTGCAGCGGTACGACGATTGGCAGGATCAGCCTGTTGAGGCCGTGCAATGTCGATAAATTCGACCGGTTCGATCTGAGGCGGCGGCGCGTCATCGGCCACGACGATGCGGGTGAAGGCAACGGAAATCAAGCTGATAATCGTGACAAATCGAAACGGGATGCTCATAACCCGCACCTCTTCAACCAATACCGTAATTTGTAGACGTGATGTCTGTGAATTATGTCCACGTCGAAGCGAGACTGCCAGTCCCGGCCAGAATTTCATGCGAATCAACAGAAAGCACGGATAAAGAAAGGCAAGCTGGGAACACTCATCTTCGCTCATTTTCACTCATCAGAAAAATCAAGAGCCACAGACGAATATCGCACGAGCTTTGCTTGCATTCCAATTTACGAAGAAGACGACGACAACCACGAATCTCATAGCGCGGGCTTCGCCCGCAACCCAATCACGAAAAGAATTTGAACCACGAAAATAACAGTCGAGGCGAGCCGGGCGTCAGCCCCCGGACTCTTTATTCGGCGAATAAAGGTTGCCGGTCATTTGACGTAACCCACCCCGCGTTTGTGTGGTTCATTCGGTCCTCGAACGTGACGAACGAAGAGTCCGGGCTAACGCACCCCGGCTCGCCTGGACAACTCGCGAACGATGATCCAATTCTGAACCCATCATCCGACACGCATCAACCGGCTGTGCCGGTTTTTTCTTCTACAAATTCTTCGCGGCGCGCAAAGAAATCAAACGTTAGTACTACGAAAAAAGTCGAGGCGAGCCAGCGTCAGCCCTCGGACTCTTTTCTTTCACAAATTCCTCGCAGCGCGCGAAGAATTCAAACGTCAGTGCTATTGAAATACACGAAACAAATAGGGCCGACTGAGAAGTCGGCTGACTCATACGTTACGGTCCATTTTTCAGTTTTTAATCCGTTGTTCTCGCTGATTTTCTTCGCCCTTCCCCGCTGCCAGCTTTCTTGGCCAAGATCAAAACGAAAGCCAGCAGGTTTCGGGGAAACCTGCTGGCTCAATGAAAGCTCAACCAACGTGTGATTGATTACTTCTTAATTTCGAAGCCCTTGGCGAAGGGGGCGTCGGAAAAGACGAGTTCGGCTTGCGCGTCACCCTTGGCTGCGGCAACCTTACCCTGGCAGTTTTCGCAGCAGAATGCGACGCTCACACCACCAACATCGACCTTTTTGTCGGCATTGAGTGGACCGCCGGAAAGCGGACACTTCACTTCAGTCGCCTGGCCAGTGGCAACCAATTGCTGATTGGCTTTCACGGCATACTTGGCTGTGTCCTTGGTGAAGGCCCCAGGGCAGTTTTCACAGCAGAAATAGACCTTGGCACCCTTGTAGCTAGCCGTCTTGTCTTCCAGAGCGGCTTTGCCAGAAATCGGGCAGGTCGCCTTGAATGGCTTGGCTTTTTCTTCGGCTGCAAAAGCCATGAAACCAACGGCCAGAACGGCACACAACATCACACTGACTTGACGAATCGACATGGGAAAAACCTTTCTCAGAATTCTTTTCAGAAACAAAACACTCAAACACATTTGAAACACTTGCTGACGGGTTTTGGCAAGCAGTCTCGTAGCGGAGGCTTCCCGCCGCCGCAAAAAACAAATTTGAAAATTTGTCAACGAGTCTTGAGCTGCATGTCGAATGGGCTTTAGCCCGTTTACCACATCATCACTTGTCGGCGGAATGCCAACACCACGAAATGCTCGGAGGCTGGAAGCCTCCGCTACGAAAGAAGGCTCGCTCTGCGATTTGGATGTATCAAATGATCCAACGACAGAGTGTCTTGCGCAGGGGAGGATCGAGAGCCTGCCAACGTTGCAACGATGAACCGTCGTTTAGAGCGAGTGATGGAGCTCGGCATTCAGCCTGGGTTCGCGTTGGCAGATAAGAAAATGCCAGTTCGACACTTTTCGTGATTCGCTGGTCATTCACGATGATGGCGGTCGTCGTTAACGAGTGCTGACATCGGCAAGGTGGTCGTTCGAGACGGACACTATTGCCTACGACTTTCGAAGATTGCCGAGCCTGAGCGGCTTTACGTTTAGCGTTCGCCTTCGCCTGGCAGCAAGGGGGGAGCTTTGACTGGCCAGTCCGCTGAACCGTCTTTTGGCTGGAACAACAACAGTCACGAAACAACCCCGGCGGGAGCATTAAAGCGACCGCAAGTGCCAGAATCGAACTGAGTCGGACAACCCACATCAGGAGCAAACCTTGTGAAATCTACGCAAAGCGTGAACGCACGCATCATACCCGACTGATCCAAAGTCAGAAAGAGGAAATCTCTGAATTGAGAAAATCATCAACTCATCAAAACTTGCAATAAGACAAATCCGCCAACAGTCATACAAATCAGTAACGCAATCACACTGGTGACGATCCCAATGATTGGCAAAACCCCCTGGTTGCGACCACGAATGGAAAGGATCAGGCCTGCGATGCTTCCGGCAAATCCGAGAAATCCCGTCAGAAATATTATCGAGTACAATATGATTATCGAGTCCAGGGATGCTGCGGCGACCCAGCCCATTGGAGTCCGAATAGCACCGAGATAAGACTGCTCATTCCGGCGATTCCACCGAAACGACCCGCAGTATTTCCCTGAAGTCGAGTGATCTCTCTTTGGCTTGTTCGTCGCGATGAATCTGCGAGTGATTGTCGGGGGCGAGAAAGGTTCTCGTGGTCCTCTTCGCTCGTCAAATAGGCTTCGGGAGGGTCCAGTCGGCGAAGTACCTCGAGGACATCTTCACGGCTGATCGTTTCCGAGTCGTATCCTGCAAGCAGTTCATGAATCTGCGATTCGATCTCACCGACAATTGCGGTCCGATCCGATCGGGGGACGCGGCCCATCAGCATGCGGTCAATTGTGTCGAGCCGGGCATCGATCAGTGATTGGCAGGCTTCCGACAAAGTTGGCGAGGTCATTACTGTCATGACTGAGCTCCTTCCAATAACGTTGTTAAAGATCCTAATACCTTTCGCACACTTTCGGAAAGGTCTCGCAACCGCTGACGACCAGATGTCGAAAGCCGATAATAGCGCCGCGTCGGGCCGGAAGGGGACGCTTCCGTTCGCACCAAGAGCACTCCGTCCCGAGCCAGCCGGGTCAGTACCGGATAGACCGTACTTTCCGACAGCGAAAGCCCGTCCAGCCCTTGCAAGGTCTCAACGATCCGGTAGCCGTAGGTTTCTTCCCTGGCAATCACCGCGAGAATCGCCAGTTCGGCGACACCCTTACGCAGTTGAGTTTCCCACGAATTCACGAAATCCTCCTTGCCGGCCAGCTACTATGCAATGCGTTGTAGCGGTGCGCACAAAGGAAGTCAATCGAGATCCGGACGATGAAGAGGATTTGATTTAAAGGGCCTTTACCCTGGGATTTGCTTAGAGTTGTGTCGGTAAATGATGGCGTCTGCCCGTGCAAAGGTCCGTTAACCGGAATTGCCTGAAAAATGGGTCTGACACCGCATGGGTGGTGTCAGGTTTCTTTCAGCAAACGACATTTAGAGGGGCAGACCCATATTTCGTGCAAAGCTCCGTTTTCCATCGCCGTCGAGGCGCAGTATTTCGTGAAATTATCGGGCCGTGCTTTCTTCAGCACCGCTCTCTTATCGCCCGTGAAGTATCATTTAAATCGTGCTGTTAGCGCGTTCAGATTTGAGAAGTCGCTTGGAACCACATCGCCGCATTGATATGTATTGGTGTGAAAGTCACTCGCAGATTCGACGTTAACGCTTGCGGAGGCTGATGACCCGATTTTCATGAATGTTGAAACACCACCAGAACAATTACGATCATCGGACAGTCTGATTTCACGATCTGCTGTCGGCCGAGCCACCAGGGGATTCGGTCGTGCATTGGGTGGTTCGCCCACGTTTTTGGCGGCTAGTCGATTTCTGCGTCAGCAACTTTGGGCGTGGCCGTTGATTTCGATCATCCTGTTGGGTGGTACTGGCTGGTGGGTCAGTGAGTCGATCGAAAACGCAATGCGCGAACAGCGTGTCGCCGATCTGACCGCGATGGTCAATGCGAGCGTATCGGCCCTGGAAACGTGGATGGACGAGCAACGGATCAATGCACGGCTTGTCGCTGCCGATGATCGTCTTTGTGAGCCCGTGAAAGAGTTGTTGCGATTATCCGACGGAACCGATGAAGCGGAACGGAATCTGGTCCAGTCCCAGGCACAAGAAGTTTTACGTCGCAGGTTAATGCCTCAATTGGAACTGGACGGATACGTCGGATATTTCCTGGTTTCACCGGAGGGAGTTGTACTGGCCGCAGATCAAGAATCACCGATTGGAAAGCCTCTGGTCGGATACCGCAAGCAGATTTTCGACGAAGCGTTAACTTCTGAAATTCAAAGTTTCGTCTCAAAGCCTTTTTCAAGTCCACTTTTACTTAAGGATGTCGATGGTGAATTGAGGGCGAATTTGCCATCGATGTACGCAGTGGGCGTCGTTTGTGATGAAAACAACAATCGGTTAGCTTCGCTCGGATTGCGGATTCGACCTGAAAGTAAATTCACAGATATTTTGCAAGTCGTCCGGTTTGGAGACTCGGGTGAAACGTACGCGTTCGACCGTAACGGGCTGTTGCTCAGCCAGAGCCGATTCGACGATCAATTGAAGCAGGTCGGACTGTTAACCGATCAGCCTGAATCCCATTCAATTCTGACAGTTGAGCTGCGCGATCCCAAAGTGAATATGATCGCAGGACAGCGACCTCAACTGCGGCGAGCAGATCAGCCATTGACTCGACTGGCGGCCAGCGCGATTGAAGGAAAGTCGGGGCACGATGCAAACGGGTATCGAGACTACCGCGGGGTGCCGTCAGTCGGAGCATGGCGTTGGCTGGATAAATATGACATGGGGGTTGGAACCGAGATGGACGTGACGGAAGCATTTCGCCCGGCATACATGCTGCGCCGTGCCTTCATGGTCTTGATGTCGCTCTTGGCGCTTTCGGCCATTGGCATCTATCTGGCGATGCTTTTCATCAACCAGCAGCAGAAGATCTTGCAGCGGGCAACACTCGCCGCAAAACAGCTTGGTCAGTACACGCTGGAAAAAAAGCTGGGCGCTGGAGGCATGGGTACCGTTTACATGGCCAGGCATGCGATGTTGAGGCGACCCACTGCGGTCAAATTGCTGGATCTCGACAAAATGTCACCAAAGTCGGCCACGCGATTTGAGCGGGAAGTTCAGCTGACCAGTACGTTGACGCACCCCAACACGGTTGCGATTTTCGATTATGGGAGGACTCCTGAAGGGATTTTCTATTATGCGATGGAATATCTCGAAGGAATGAATCTGGAGGATCTGGTTCAGCAATTCGGACCAGTTGGCGAGGCCAGGACGGTTTACATTCTTGAACAAATCTGTGGATCATTGTCCGAGGCGCATACGACGGGCCTTGTGCATCGCGATATCAAGCCAGCGAACATCTTTCTGACATGTCGCGGCGGTCTTTACGATTTTGTCAAAGTGCTCGATTTCGGGCTCGTTAAGGAACTCGATGAAGATAACGGCGCCAATCTCACAAACCCCAACGCGATGACGGGAACACCGTTGTACATGCCACCCGAAGCGGTGATTCAGACAGAGAAGATTGACGCCCGAGCTGACATATATGCCATTGGGGCCGTCGGGTACTTCCTGCTCACCGGTACCAGCGTCTTTCCGCTTGGACCGGTCATGGAAGTCTGCATGAGACACGTCAGCGAAACGCCAGAATCTCTTTCGTCTCGTCTCGGCAAACCCATATCGCCCGATCTGGAGAGTTTGATCTTGCGCTGCCTTTCGAAACCGCGAGCGAGTCGCCCCGCCGACGCGCAGGCACTGCTCCGCGAGTTAGCAACATGTCAGATTTCTGGCACCTGGACATCGACCGATGCCCACGAATGGTGGAAAGTATACAAGAAAAGCTTGCCATTGCCGCCGAACGAATCGAATCCTGCCGCAACCACGGTTTCCAAATCTCAGTCGGCTGCTGCTGACCTGACCGTGATCATTCCCAATGAAAGGCCTCCAGAACCGACTCCGTGATCGTACTCAACGCGGTTTTCTGCGCTTGACCATTGTGATCGAATTCCCTGCGGAATTGTGGTAAACGTTGTCCATGAACGATCGGATCAAGAGAAGTCCGCGTCCACTCGGTTTGAGAAAGTTCTGCGGATCTCTCGGGTCTGGAATCGATTCGAGATCGAATCCGGGTCCCTCATCGACGATTGAGAATCGAACTTCGGCCGGAGTGAATTTACAGGAGACCTGAATATGACGACTGCGGTACGGTTCAGAGTTCTGACGATCGAGAACCAACTGTTCGTAAGCGTCGTCGTCGCGTGATCTGAGATCCGAACTGACTTCGAGATTTCCGTGGATCATGGCGTTAGAAAGCGATTCTTCGAGTGCCACGCCGATTCGCGTGAGTTCATGATCGTCAAATGCGCCACTTGATTGCCCGACTTCCTGAAGTTCTGCGACAACGGCCGAAATCAGTTCTCGATCATTCGTCAAGCGGAATTCCAGTTCATGACTGACGATAAATCGCGTCAATCGGTCGCGTACTTTTCGACGAGTTGATGCCGTCAGTACGGTCTTGACGACATCTTGCAACCGAGTTTTCACCGACTGTTTTGGAATATAGCTGGCCGCCCCTGCGGTGATAGCCTGCACAGCGACCTCTTCGCTGCCAAACGCCGTGAGGATCACGAATGGGTTGGTCGGAAAGCGTTCTCGAACGACTGACAGAAGAGCCAGTCCGTCCATATGTGGCATCTGAAGATCACTCAAGATCAGATCAAATGGAGCTTGCGTTTCCAGGAAATGGATGGCCTCGACACCGTTGTTCGCTTCGACAACCGATGCACTAAACGCCTTCTTTAAAAGGTCGCCGACGATTTGCCTTGCAAGAGAGGAGTCGTCGACCACCAGAAAACGTGTCATCCTTTATCCTTCGACTTAGGGACAATTATTTTTTTGCCGTATCCTCTGCAACTTTCTTCTGGACGTCAACCGTTTCGGTGTTGACGGTTTTGGCAACTTTTTCTGAAAGCTTTTTAGCCAAGAGTCCGCTTGGGTCGCAGCCGGCCGCCACGGAAACGATCTTCCCACCTTTGGCGATCAGAAAGTTGGTCGGCATGGTCTTGGTTTCAAAGACATTCCAGGCATCCCCTTTTGTGTCGACAGAATAAAGCATGTTGAGCTTCTTTTCTTTGACATAAGCGGCAACCTTGGAATCGGGTTCGCGGAAGATGGCCACGGAGGTCAGTCCGAGATCCTTATAGCCTTCGTGCATCGCCTGGAAGTAAGCTAGTTCTTTATCACAGCCGGAGCAGCCGCATGTCAGCCGAACCAGAACTGGTCCCTTTGCAGTCAACTCGGCAAGAGTGATCTCTTTGCCGGATGCGTCTTTAAACTTGAAATCGGGTGCCTGAGTGCCGATGTCAACTTTCTTCGTGACGGGCTCAGATGTCTTTGCTGGTTCTTCCGCGTTCGTCAAACCGACCAGGAACAGCAATGCTGAGGCCAAGACAAAAGAACGGATCATGAAAGAATCCTTGAAATAAACCAGCGAAACCCAAAATGTTCTTCCGTTGCGAAGGGGATGTTCGCATCCGCGGCGGTTGATACATTAGCTCGCTTGGCCTGGTGTTACCAGTGTACTATGTAAAACCGATGTTGATTTGAATCGTTGTTTTGCTGTGTCTTCGGGAATCCGATTCATATGGATTGACTATGCTTATCGTTCAATCACCATTGAAGCTTTTGCACCTGTCTGTTCTGTCATCGATTTCCATCGAGTATTCTCCCGGCAACGAAAACGTCTTACTTTGCTTTTTAGGGTTGAATCCACCATGTTGAAGCTGCTCATGATCATTTTTACCGTCGCAGTATTCTCATTGTCTGCAGACAAATCAGTCATGGGAGCCGATGTACCACTGACACGAATTGCGTTCGGATCATGCGCGCTTCAAGATCAGCCTCAACCGATTTGGGATGCTGTCGTCGAGCTGAAGCCTCAGTTATTTGTCTTCTTAGGCGACAATATCTACGGTGATTCAATCGACATGGGCGTCTTGCGAACGAAGTACAAACTCCTTGCAAATCAGCCAGGTTTTCAAAGACTCAAACAAAGTTGCCAGGTCGTGGGAACTTGGGACGATCATGATTTTGGCGCCAATGACGCAGGATCGGAGTTTTCGATGAAACGGGAGTCTCAGCAGGTATTTCTCGATTTCTTCGAAGTACCAAAGGATGATCCTCGTCGTCGGCAGGAAGGGGTTTATTCGGCAAGCCTCTTCGGGCCCGTTGGAAAACGGGTGCAGTTACTTCTGCTCGATACGCGATACTTTCGCAGTCCATTGATCAGTGGATACCAGTCGGGCGAGCCCGGAGAAGGGTATCGCGGGATTTACGGTCCCAATTCCGACCCGAATGCGACAATCCTCGGAGAGACTCAATGGCGATGGCTGGAAGAACAACTGAAAGTTCCCGCAGAGGTAAGGGTGATCGGATCGAGCATCCAGTTGATTGCCAATGAGCATGGGTACGAGATGTGGCATAACTTTCCACACGAGCGAGAACGATTTTTTAAGCTGCTTCGCCAGACTAAGGCAAACGGTGTCGTTGTTCTGAGTGGAGACCGGCATCTGGCAGAAATTTCACGGATCCACTCGAATTCAGAAAACGGGATCGGTTATCCATTGTTCGACGTCACCAGCAGCAGCCTCAATGCACCCAACCGAAATTTTACCAAGTCCGGAAACCGGTTCATCAATCAGATCAATTCTTATCGGGTTGGACTTCAATACTTTGATACGAATTTCGGTTCGATCCTGATCGACTGGGATCAGCCTGATCCCGTGATCAGGCTGCAGGTTCGCGATGAAAAAGGGGATGTTGTTCTGCAGCAACGAGTGTCATTGAGTCAGCTTCGTCATTAACGGCGTTGATCGAGGACAACGACCGTATCGGCGGTCAGATCGCCCAGGCGTTGCCAGTGCGGCGTGAAAGCGATCAGCAAGACCCCCGGCAGCCATGTCATGAGAAAGATGCTGTCGACGTAGACCAGTAATTCCCTCGCAAATGCTCGTATAAAACCACACGGGCGTAACGTTGTTCTCAGCGTACGGATTCCGCATAGCCATTTTCCGGGTGTGATCCCCCAGAGTCCTTCCATGAAACTAAGGACCACAATTCCGGCGATCCACATTCCGATAATGCATAGCTCCACGAAAAACAGTGGATTTCTAAGGCCGAATGATGTCGATTGCAGGATGATCTGCTCTCGGGCATCCACCACGACTGACGTCCAGAAGACCGAGGGAAAAACGGTAACGAGCAAATCAATCCCGCGAGCAACTGCTCGACGCAAGATAGACGCTTGAGTCATGGTTCGCTTTCCGAAGAGGTATTCCGGTCGGCGATGAAGCTTCATTAACCACGTGGTTCCAAGAACCAGCATTCCGATGTTCAGCAGGTAACAAAACAGCATCCCAAACAATTTCAGAACATTTCGTACCCGCTCGGAAAGGGGAGTGCCCGATGTCACTTGCTGGAATTTCGATCCATCGATTGAGAGCAGCCGCAGATCATCAGTGACCAGGTATCCGGATTCCCCTCCGACGACAGCGAAGCTCTGCATCTCAGGGGGGTGCATGGGAGTGGTCGATTGCCAGCTTCCTCGCTGATAGCGGAACTGCTGAACCGCAGTTGAGGTGTATGGAGTCGGGTTACTGTGTGCCCAAAACTCGTCACCAATAAACGTGACCTCCCATGAATTGCCCCAATTCGTCGCAATGATTGTCGATATCCAGCCCGGATACGTTTTCGGTTGATTCATGACATTCGCGGGTTGTGCGTTGTCAGGTCTGAGCGCCGAAGCAGGTTCTGATGCAGGGATCAAATTGAGACCCTCGCGGAACAGAATGGTCTGGCCCTCGGAATAGAACATAAACGTCCCTATCGGATGAGAAACGACTCGCAATTCCGGAGAGTACCAGGGGTTTGGTGCCCCTGATGCTGGCACATCGACAGTACCTTCATCGACCCACTCGCCATCCTGAAACGTGAGTAAAGAAAAGACATCGGAACGATTCCTGTCAATGACGGCTAATCGGCCTTCGTAATTGAACGGCTTCGTCGGATTCATCAGAAGTCGAATCGGATGTCGCGGAATCGCATTTCGTCCTTCGATCCGATAGACGACTGTTTCGGCAACTCCCCATAACTGTTCGTTAATCACAATCATCCCTAAAGGGGTCGGAGATAGAGTGATGTCGGTTTCACGCATTTTTCCCGTATGACGATCAAAAGCGATCAAGCGTGACGAGGCGCCTCGGGTTGCCGGGCCCCCGCGAGCGGGAGCGATTCCGGGAATTTGAGGTGGACCTGCCATCACTAAGGCCCATACTTCATCATCCCAGATGAACGAACCCCCCGGAATAACGGTGACGCTCGTAGAATTTCCAAAACCCGCTCGTGCCAATTGGCCTGATATCGAACTGTTTGTCCAGAGCCCGAATGGCAACAGGAAATTGACTGCAATTTGAAAGGCAATTGCCGCAAAGGTCATCAAGACCATCTGAAAGATAAAATTTCCTCCATACGGAGGAGCTTCAAATTCGACTCGCTCTTGATTGAGGGGGGTGTGTGGCATGGTGTCTCGGAAATGCTGTGAATAACCGTGTCAAACGCGGGCCGGATTTTTCAAAAAGACGAAAGAGACTTTCTGTCTTGCGCCCGAGCATCATTACCGTTCGATTTCCACAACGCAATCCGAAGTGAAAAAGGGGTTTCGGACAGGCTATCCAAGCTGTCAATGCAGCGAGAATTCGACCGTGAAAGCTCAGCCAATTGCAGCTTTTCCGCTTGCAATTCTCGGTGAGTCGACAACCTTC
>JBAXBD010000110.1:0-12361 GCA_037142165.1 Schlesneria sp.
CGAAATCAACAGGAGGATCACGAAAACACGAAAGAATGAAAGCACGAAAAAATGCAATCTGTTACGCGAGTCTCTCCCGGCCCACCCCTGTTGTACGAGGTCTCTCCCAAACCCACGGAAACGACCGACCGAAGGTCTCCCGGGATTTTCTTCACTTCGTTTCCTTCTGTTCAAAATCGTCTCATCTTTTTTGCTGTAACCCCGACGCCGAGAAATTGGGTGTCACAGTTCGATCGAGTTCGACCGACTTCGACCGTTCCTCGTAATTCATAGGGTTTTCGCGATACTTTACCCCGTTTTTCGAGGTGTTCGAGTTTGTTCGAGTTCGACCGGCTTCGAATTCCATCATTCCTCCCCGTTGAGTCGGGCAGCCGAAACGGCAGAAAGTTGATGAGTAGGAAGTGGTATGTAGACTGGACCAAGACGGAAATCGATGGCCTGATCTTTCTACTCTCCACTTACTACTCTCAACTCGCTCGGCGCTTCGCCGCCGCGATCCGTTTTTAATGCATTCCGAGATGTCAAAGATCAATTTTCATCGTCAAGGTTTGGTTTCGGAAATCCAGGCGAGCCATGGAAGTGATTCCACGGATTCTTCCCCGGCGAATTTCGTAAGGACCCGTTCATCGACTAAACTCTCCGTAACCTCGCTTCAAAGAGAAGCGACGTTTCAAAGCCTTGAATGAAGCCCGATCCGTCATTCGCTTAAGTACTTACCGAACCTGCGGCTCAATGACGCTTGAAGAGATCGGCTGAACGCCGATTCACCTGCGCCGCTGGCTGCGGGTTAAACGACCAGAAAACCTCTGGCCGTCTTCTCAACAACATAACGACAAAAAAATACAAATTTATCACATGATAGTCAACAGAGAAATAGAAACAGCTTCTTAACATTTGGAATATGCGCGTGAAATGATCTTTTTAGTCGATCCGTCACACGGAAATCAGCGCGGCGTGCCGGGAGGATTTGCCCCATGAATGGGACGATGCTCAGTGGTTCGGTTGGACTCGATTCTCTCCAAATGTCGCTCAATACCCGAACCAACCACCTGATCGGCAAATTCGACTCGCAATGTCGTTGTGACCAGGTTTATGGATCGAATGTCATAACGACATCAGTGACCCGCAATACCGATTCGGAAGAAAACCGAGCGGCGGGGGTCGCGTCCGGTTCGGTCAGCCGCTAGCATGCGTATGGTTCATTTTTCCTTCACATTTGGGAGACCGCGTCGTCATGAGCGACTCCGTGTCACAAGCCGATATCGAAGCCTCCATTGCCAAGCTTGGTACAGCGTATCAATCGATCCGCGATCAAATGTCCAAAGTCATCGTTGGTCAGGACGATGTCATCGAGCAACTGCTGATTGCGCTGTTCAGCCGCGGTCACTGTCTGCTGGAAGGGGTTCCGGGTCTGGCTAAGACCCTGATGATCAGCACGCTGGCTCGATGTCTGTCGATGAGTTTCGCACGCATCCAGTTTACCCCTGACTTGATGCCTGCCGACATCACAGGGACCGACGTTCTGCAAGAGAACCGTGATACAGGTAAGCGAGAGTTCCGGTTTATTACCGGGCCGCTGTTCCACAACATGGTTCTCGCAGACGAAATCAACCGAACGCCGCCAAAGACACAAGCGGCGCTGCTTGAAGCGATGCAGGAACGGCAAGTGACCGTCGGTCAGACGCGGCACGTTCTGGCTGATCCGTTCTTCGTACTGGCGACTCAAAACCCGATCGAGCAGGAAGGGACCTATTCGCTGCCTGAAGCGCAGCAGGACCGCTTCATGTTCAAAGTCTTCGTGAAGTATCCGTCATTCGCTGAAGAGCGACAGATTGCCAAGCGAACGACGTCGATTCAGTCCGACATCATCACGCAAGTTCTCGATGCCGAAGAGATCCTCGCATTGCAACGACTGGTTCGGCAAGTTCCTGCCAGCGATCATGTCGTTGACTACGCCTTGGCGCTGGTTCGACAGACTCGAGTTGGTGAGGCTGGAATCCCTAAGTTCGTTACTGAACAACTCAGTTGGGGAGCCGGTCCACGAGCCGTGCAGTTCCTGCTGTTGGGCGGAAAGGCGCGAGCACTGTTGAATGGTCGGACCTATGTTTCGACTGACGATATTCAAGCTCTTGCGGCTCCCGTGTTGCGACACCGGATCGTGGTGAACTTTTCGGCTGAAAGCGAAGGGATTACTTCGGACCAGGTGATCGCACAACTGATCAAGTCGACTCCGTCGAAAGAAGGCGAACTGACCCGTGACCCAAACCTCGCGAAGATTTTTGCCGCCTGAGGCCGTTGCCCGGATCTCACGGCTCGAAATTCTGGCTCGTAACGTGGTTGAAGGCTTTTTGTCCGGCCTGCACCGAAGTCCGTACTTTGGTCAGTCGGTTGAGTTTGCCCAGCACCGCGAATACGCACCTGGTGACGACATTCGTCGTATCGACTGGAAGGTCTGGTCCAAAACCGACAAGTACTACATCAAGCAGTACGAAGAAGAGACCAATCTTCGTACGACGTTGCTCGTTGATTTGTCGGAATCGATGCAGTTTGGTTCAGGCAAGCTGACAAAATACGAATACGCCTGCCAGCTCACGGCGGCCCTTTCCTACATGTTGTTGCGTCAGCAGGACAGCGTGGGGATTACCACGTTTGATTCGGAAATCCGATCACGGGTTCCGTCGAGCAGCAAACAGAATCATCTGCACGCGATTCTGGCCACACTCGAACACGATCAACCGGCGAAGAAGACCGATCTGCAGCATATGCTGGCTCAGGTGGCAGACGAGCAGACTCGACGCGGGCTGATTGTTGTGATCTCTGACCTGTTTGTAGATCGAGACGGCCTGTTCAAAGGGCTTAAGCTGTTACGAACTCGCGGTCATGACGTGATGGTCATGCACGTCATGGACGATCAGGAACTCGATTTCAATTACGCGGGAACGACCAAGTTCGAAGGGATGGAAGAGGCAGGGGATCTGATCTGTGATCCTCGCTCGCTACGCGACGGATACGTCGCGGCCGTTACGAAGTTTGTCGAAGAACTGAATCGAAACTGCGCCCGGCAGATGATCGACTTCCAGACGATCCGAACCAGCCAGCACCTCGACGCTGCTTTGGCATACTATGTGACTCATCGTGTTGGAATGCGGAAATCGGTCAGGAATTGATTGACGTAAAAACAGGCGTCTTATGAATCACCTCAAGCTTACTGGCCTTCGCCGAAAACTGGCCTTGTTTGGCATCCTGGCGATTCAGTTCGCCGGAATTCAAACGACGCACGGGGCAGATCCGCCAGCCGAAGCCGTGAAGGTCTATGAGGCATGGAAGTATTCGGGTTCGCTCTTCATCCTGACAACCCCTGAGGGAGCGGATTTGCCCGCGTCGGCCTCCGTCAAAAATTTCCCGTTGCTGGTACGGCTCGATAAGGACAGCTTTGACTTTCGCCAGGCTCAGCCGAACGGCGAGGATCTTCGGTTTTCGTCATCAAATGGCGAGCCGCTTGCATTTCAGGTCGAGGAATGGAATTCGGCCAAAAACGAGGCAAGCATCTGGGTGCAGGTCCCGCGTGTCCAGGGAAATTCACGGCAAGAGATAAAAGTCCATTGGGGTCATGCCACTGCCGAGAGTGAATCCAGCGGAAAAGCGGTGTTCAACGAATCCAATGGATACGTCAGTGTCTGGCACATGAATGAAGTTGCTCGGGATGAAGTGGGGACGCTTCCCAGTGTCGACAATGGCACGACGATGATCTCGGGGATGATTGGAAAAGCCCGGCATCTGCCCGGCCAGAAAGGGATTTTTGGCGGCGATAAAATTCGCAATTACCCTTACGGGTCAAGTTCCCATAGTTCTGAAGCGTGGTTTCGCGCAGTGCGACCGAACACCACAATTCTCGGCTGGGGGAATGAAGGGGGTGGACGGGGAAGCAAAGTACGGATGCAATTCCGCAGCCCTCCGCATGTTCACATTGATAGCGACTTTTCCGATGTGAACGGCGAAGGGGATCTGCCACTCGGAGAATGGATTCACGTCATCCATACGTACGACCGCGACGACGGAAAAATTTATATTAATGGAAAGTTGGATGGTGCCTCCAAGCCACGGCTGGATATCAAAAGCCCGTCACGACTTTGGATCGGTGGTTGGTACGATAACTATGATTTCGTCGGTGATATTGACGAGGTCCGTATTTCACGAGTCGCAAGGTCCAACGACTGGATCAAGCTCCAATACGAAAATCAAAAGCAACATCAGACAGTGGTCGGAACCGTGGTCCAGCCAGGTGTCGAATTCTCTGTGACCCCTGCCGAAACCTCGGTCGCCGAGGGGCAGAGCATCACTTTTTCCGCACGAGCGGGTGGTGCGCAAAAGGTCTACTGGATCATGAATCGGGATGGTCGGGAAACCGTCCTGGCCACAAATCAGTTTTCGTACAAGCTGGATGCGGGCCGCGTGACAGGCGACTCGTCTTTGGCAATGCAATTCAAGGCGATTTACGCGAATGAAGTGAAATCGAAATCGATTCCGATCACGATCATGGAAGCCATCCCTGAGCCACAGTTCACGTTGAATGCCCCCGCATCTTGGGACGGACGCCAGACGATTGAAGTCGTGCCTGAAATCACAAACCTCGCAGAGATGAAGTCAAAAGGGGCAGGCGAACTTCAGTACGAATGGTTGGTCGACGGTGTCGCCGTCATTAAGCAAGTGGTATCAAACAAACTGATTCTCAAACGCGCCCAGAACAGTGGTGTCATGACTGCCTCCGTTGCCATCGACAACGGAGGAAAAAAAGTCTTCGGTTCCACCATTATCGCAGTGACCGAGCCCTCCAACGACCTCTGGGTTGAACGATCGCCGGCAAAAAATGAACAGCCGGAAGACAACCAGTTTTTCGCTCGCAACGACAAGAACGAAGGGACCGTTTACTACTCGGGAACGCTTGCCTCTGCGGCAGATTCAGTCTTTTTACGAGTCTACGCAGACGGAAAACTCGTTCAGACGGTGACGGGCGATATTTCGACGGAAAACGAGTATTCTTTGTCAGCAACCTTAAAGCCGGGCCTGATCCATTATCAGACTAAATTCGGCTCGAAATCTGGGGATCGCGAGACCGAACTTCACACTGCGAAAAATCTGATTTGTGGCGATGCTTATCTGATCGACGGCCAATCGAACGCTGAAGCGACGGACGTAGGACCAAAGGACCCCGGGTTCAAAAGCGATTGGATTCGCAGTTACGGCAGCATGGGTGGAGACCCGTCAAGTGGGCGACCGAATCGTTGGGGTAACGCCGTCGTCCGCGATCAACGCGGCGGGAAAGCTCAGATTGGTTACTGGGGCTTCAAACTGGCAGAGCAACTTGTCGAAAATCAAAAACTTCCGATCTGCATAATCAACGGTGCCGTCGGTGGCTCACGTATCGATCAGCATCAGCGAAATGATCTTGACCCAACAGATTTCTCAACGATTTACGGACGGTCTTTGTGGCGAATTCAGCAGGCTAAATTGACTCATGGTATTCGAGCGGTTCTGTGGCACCAGGGTGAAAATGATCAAGGGGCGGATGGTCCCAGTGGCGGTTTCGGCTGGCAAACATATCGTCAACACTTCATCGACATGGCAGCCGACTGGAAGGAAGATTTTCCCAATATTCAGCATTATTATGTTTTCCAGATCTGGCCGAAGGCGTGTGCGATGGGGATTAAGGGATCAGACAATCAGTTACGCGAGATCCAAAGAACCCTGCCACGTTACTTTTCAAATCTGAGCGTCATGTCAACACTCGGCATCAAGCCTCCGGGTGGCTGCCATTTTCCTGTCGAAGGTTATGCGGAATTCGCTCGGTTGATCGGTCCACTCGTAGAACGTGATTTGTACGGGAAGAAATACGATCAATCGATGACACCGCCAAACCTGACGCGCGCAGCATACTCGACTTCGAAACATGATGAACTGGTGCTGGAGTTTGATAGCGACATCGTCTGGTCAGAAAAGTTAGCAAGTCAATTCTCGCTCGACGGCGTTGCCGGCCTGATTCTATCAGGGTCTACGGAAAACAATCGTCTGACGATAAAATTGAAGACGGCCACGAAGGCCAGCAAAGTCACCTATCTCGACAGCGAACGTTGGAATCCAGACAATCTTCTCTACGGAAAAAATGGCATCGCGGCGTTGACATTCTGTGATGTTCCCATTGAATCAAGTCGAACGAAGCCATGACAGATCCAAGCGAAAACCAACCCGCTTCAGAAGTCAGAACGACTCGCTTAATTGGTGGCTCCGTCGATTCGGGATGGTGGCGAGAATTGCCACCATCCGCTTTAGAAGAAGTTCTTGTTTCTATCAACTCGTCGCGGCAGCGAAAAAGTGGTGAAGATCGTCTTAATGTCCTTGGCAATGCCATAGCAAAAATCCGAAACTTTTTGGATCAACGTCCGCAATCAAAGTCAGGACATGATGAATCTCGAATCGCAAATGTGTCAGACCGTGCTTGGCTTGAAACTGCGATCGCATCTACTGATCCCGAAATGTTTTTCGATGCCCTTTTCGATCAGCCGTCACAGCGACTCGCCGTTTACGGAAGTTTGAAGCCCGGTGGTTCGAATGCGGCCCAAATGACGGGAATCCAAGGTCACTGGCTTGAAGGGACGGTTCACGGCATCGTGGAGCAGCCGGGTGAATATTTAGAATTCACATGGGACGAATCCGCTCCTCCGGTTTCGGTGATGGTCTTTTCTGCCCCGCGATTAAGCGAGCATTTTGATCGACTCGACGATTTTGAAGGGCCAAATTACCTGCGGACTCTCGTTCCTGTTGGGATCGATGGCAGGATCGAAATCTGCAACGTCTACGAAGGCAAACGACGAAAGAAGAATCATGCGTGACCGTGACCGTTGCCGGGGAACTCTGATTGGTCTGGCGATCGGCGATGCACTGGGTGCTGCCGTCGAATTTAGTCCTCCCGGTAGTTTTGCTGAGGTGACCGGCTATCGAAGTGGTGGTCCGTACGGACTCAAAGCCGGCGAATGGACTGATGATACGAGCATGGCACTCGCCTTAGCCGATAGTATTTCCCAGGCTGGCTGGAACCTGAACGATCAGGCTGATCGTTACGTGGAATGGTGGAAGAATGGAAAGTATTCGGTGATCGGACGATGTTTTGATATTGGGATCACGACCCGAATTGCACTTGCCAACTACATTAGGACAAAAGACGCACTTCAATCTGGTGACCCGTCAGAACGAGCCAGCGGCAATGGCTCGATCATGCGTCTGGCACCGGTGCCGATCCACTTTGCGGACAAGTACCCGAATCAGATCGACGTGATTTCGCGCGGTGCTGAAGAATCCAGTATCGCGACTCATGCCAGTGAGCAATGTCTTTCGGCGTGCCGATACCTGTCGATCGTGCTTGCCGCATTGATTTGTGGGGAAGACCGGCAAATGGTCCTCTCGCCTGACTGGAAGCCATTACAAGAACTCAACCAGATCAAACCGTTGCACCCGTTGATCCAGGAGATCGCACAGGGAAGTTTTCGAAAGAAGCAACCTCCCGAGATTACCGGTTCGGGATGGGTCGTCAAAAGCCTGGAGGCATCGTTATGGGCTTTTCACAACGCCGATTCGTTTTCCGACGCAGTTTTGAAAGCAGTCAATCTTGGGGATGACGCGGATACCACAGGGGCCATCTGTGGCCAGTTAGCAGGCGCCTGTTGGGGTGAATCCCAAATCCCGGCAATCCTGCGGTCAGAATTAAAGCGAATGGATTTATTAGAAACCGCGCTCTCGGGACTTCTTGATCATCCCGCAACAATTTGAAAGTGAAAAATGTTTCGTTCGCTGCTCATCATGATGATTTCTCTTGCGTCAATCCCCTCCGTGCTCTTGGCACAGGCCGATCTCAAAGCCAATTTGGCGACGGGCATGCTTGATCTCAAACAGGCCGTCGTCGTCGTGCCGGAAAGCCAGTCTCGCCGCGAGTCAAAGGCGGTTGCGATGCTTGTTGACGAAGTTCGCAAGCGGACGATGATTCGTTGGGATCTACAACCTGCACTTCCGAAGTCATCCGATCAGCCAGTGATACTTGTGGGAACCCGAGAAAAGCTTCGATCGTTGCTCCCTTCCAATCAAGTGGCGTTATCCGCTGCAAGTGAAGCCGCACGGCCCGAGGGTTATCAGATCGTCACGAACAAGGATCGATCTCTGGTTGCTGTCATCGGAAACGACGAACGGGGAGTCTTGTTTGGAGTCGGCCGCTTGCTGCGTGAATTGCGTATGAATCGGGGACGAATCGAAATTCCCGCCGGATTTCAGGAAACTTCGGCTCCCGAAACCGTGTTGCGAGGCCATCAGTTAGGTTATCGTCAGAAGACGAACTCCTACGATGCCTGGGACATCCAGCAGTGGGAGCAGTATTACCGCGATCTGGCGGTCTTTGGCACGAACGCGATCGAATTGATTCCTCCTCGGTCCGACGACGAAGATGACAGCCCTCATTTTCCCGCTCCACCGATGGAGATGATGGTCGATATGTCTCGCGTGGCTGACGAGTACGGCCTTGATGTCTGGATCTGGTATCCAGCGATGGACAAGGATTACTCGGACTCGAAAACCGTTGAGTTCGCACTGCGTGAGTGGGAAGAAGTCTATAAGCGGTTGCCACGGATCGACGTGATTTTCGTCCCTGGTGGCGACCCTGGTCACACCCATCCGCTGACATTGATGGCCATGTTGGAAAAGCAGGCGGCATTGCTGCGAAAGTATCACCCGAAGGCGCAGATGTGGATGTCCCCACAAAGTTTTAACAAAGACTGGAACGACGAATACTACAAATTCATGCAGACGGAACCGAAGTGGCTCGATGGGATTGTGTTTGGCCCGCAGGTACGCATGGGACTTTATGATGTTCGTAAGTCGATTCCCGCGAAGTATCCGATTCGTGGATACCCCGACATCACACACAGTGTTAACTGCCAGCATGCGGTCCCCGAATGGGACGTGGCCTATGGGATCACCCAGGCACGAGAAGTCATTAATCCTCGTCCCCTGGGGCAGGCTGCGATATTCCGGTACTACCAGCCAGCCACCGTCGGATTCATTACCTATTCCGAAGGTTGCAACGACGACGTGAATAAGTTTGTCTGGAGCGGACTGGGATGGAACAGCAAGGCCCCTGTCATTGATATTCTCAGGCAATTCAGTCGGTACTTTATCGCGGATCAGTTCACAGATGAGTTCGCCAATGGTCTTTTGGGGCTGGAACGGAACTGGGTCGGTCCGTTGCTGACGAACGTCGGCGTCGAAACAACTCTTCAACAATTTCAGACGATGGAGCGAACTGGTGGACCAAAGCTGCTATTGAACTGGCGATTCCAGCAAGCTCTTTATCGAGCCTATTACGATGCCGTATTAAGAGATCGACTGATTGCGGAAACGGCACAACGATCAGAAGCAACAGACCTGCTTCGCCGAGCGAGTCGAATTGGTTCGCTTGTCGCAATGACGGAGGCGGAATCTGTGCTTGATAAAGCCGAGTTGGTTCAGGTCTCGCCAGAACGTCGCAATCGTATCAATGAACTTGCCGAGGCCTTGTTTCAAAGCATTCGCATGCAATTGAACAGTAAACTCCATGCGGGGGAGCATGGACGTGGAACATCTCAAGATACGATTGATCGGCCATTAAACGATCGGTTCTGGTTGAAGGGGGAATTCGCGAAGATCAGACTGCAAGAAAAGGAAGAGGATCGGCTGAAGTCATTGAATGCGTTAGTTACCCGGACTGATCCGGGTCCGGGTAGTTTTTATGATGATCTGGGGGACCCGAACCGTCAGCCGCATCTGGTACCGAACGTCGTTCCGTTTGCCGATAATCCTGATTTTCGCAAATCCGTTTTCACGAGTTTCGATTTTCGAGCGGACCGCCCTCGCGAATGGTGGTCGAATGTCTTGTGTCTCTATGACGGGACACTGAAAATGCATTACGAAGGGCTAGATCCGACCGCTCAATATCGGCTCAAATTTGTCTATTCGTCCGAGCCGCTGCGAAAAGTCAAAGTCCGGTTGGAGGCGGAAGGACAGGCGCTACACGATTGGATGGTGAAACCCGACGAGATGACGCCGCTCGAATTTGATATTCCACCTTCAGTGACGGCGGATGGAGTCCTCGATATTCAGTGGAGACGGGAACTCGGACTCGGTGGAAACGGACGAGGTTGTCAGGTCGCGGAAGTGTTGTTGTTAAGACAACCGTAGAGATCGTTTTTCTACGACAATACTTGATTTCTGCTGCAAATTTCATGACGAGTCATGTGAATCAAGTTTTTCCAAGGAATTCCCGCCATGTTCAGTTTTTGATAGCGACTTTTTCCTGACCACGACGTTTAGATTCAGGAAACGTCTTGGCATCACGGCGAAAAAATGCCGGGCGCCACGATCATGGAGTCTTCGACACTTTCGTGCGAAATGGAAAATAGTTGGCATTCGATCTCACGGCTTTGTCGAAGACTCCAAAACCGTGGCACACAAAATTGAACCGCGGGTACACGCAAGACTTGGTTTCGATGGCCCTGACGACGTGATATGCTAAACACCTAATCATCTGCTTTCTTCCGAACAAATTCCGATTTGATTGACCTCCCGGTTGGGGATTTTTTATGGACATGACCGCGCTTGTCGATTTGATGAGCAACCTGATTTACCCGATGCAAGGCATTGCCGCCGTCTACGGGATGTTTCTGGTTGTGCTGATCTTTCGACGAATTGGTCAAAAACAGTTTCGATCGCAGGCCGCTGCTGATGATTTTCTGAATCAAGTCAGTGAGCACTTGCAGGCCCGACAGTTCGACGATGTCATCACCTTGTGCGATTCTCCGCCGTACTGGTCGAAAGCCGTTCCGCAACTGATCTTGATCGCCATGGCCAATCGTCATTGGCCAATCAACAAGTTGCGGCAACTACTGAGCGAAACTTTTGAACGTGAAGTCTTGGCTGAGATGGACTACCAGATGTCCTGGGTGAATACCGTCGTAAAAACCGCTCCCATGCTTGGCCTTCAGGGGACGGTGCTCGGGATGATTGCGGCGTTCGGCAAGATCGCTGCAAAGCAGACGGCGGGGGTGAATCCCGCATCACTGGCAAACGACATTAGTTTTGCACTCATCACAACTGCGGTTGGGTTGATGATCGCGATTCCTCTCGTGATGTGTATGGCGTCAATGCAGGTTCGAATCGGCCGGTTGACAGATAGCGTTCAGCATCAAATCGGGAAATTTCTCGATCAGCTTGAGCGAGCGATGGCAAAACGGAAATGAGCGAGACGACATGTCGAATTGCATGACATTGGTTTGATCGAGCGAAGTCTCGAAAACTGTACAGGAACTTCGCAGATGGCTCGACGAGGACTTTTTTCTGACGCGGGATCGTTTGGGGGTGGCCGCAAACTGGTCGATGGTGAAATGGACATCACTCCGATGATTGACGTTACATTTTTGCTGTTGATCTTTTTCATGGTCGCGTCGACGATGCAGGGAACTCCAGACGTTGATGTCCCACCTGCTCAGCATAGTATTGGCGTCGATTCTGCCGGGGCAGCGATTGTAACGATCCTCGCTCCATTAAGTTCTGCAGAGCCATCCCGGATCGTGCTGGGGGATGGCGAAGGCCCAGAAGCTGACCTGAGCGAAGTTCGCCGCTACGTCGAAGAGTCAGTCCGCGATGGCAAAAAACGCATCGTGCTCAAAGCGGAAGGAGACGTCACACACGGACTGGTTGACGACGTTGCCCAGGCAATCAAGTCTGTTGAAGGGGTTGAGATGTATATGGGGGTGGGAGATAAACCTAAGGACTGAATAATCCAGGTCAAGAAATTCTGCAAAAATAAGGTCTTGTGGAAATGTCACGTGAAGCACTTCCACTCACTCAAATCATCCATCGAATATTCTGATTAAGTCGTCGGTTACCAAGATGCCCATCCGCTTTCGCTGTACGAATTGCCGAGGCCTGATGGCCATCTCGAGCCGTCAAGCGGGAGCGGTCGTTGATTGCCCGACGTGCGGCGAGAAAACGATTGTCCCGATGGAAGATACGTTTTCGCTGGAGACCGCACCACCGCCCCAGATGCAGGAAGAATCCGTTCCAGCCGACCTGGAATTCGAAACGGAGTCAGGGGTCGCCGCGCCCCCCTTGGAAGATCAGATTTCTTTGGATCAAACTCTTCGGAATACAATCGCACCGCCGGAATCGCAGTCTGCATGGGAAGTCGATGAAATCAATGACGAATCGATTGAAGAAACCTTCGTTCCCGGTGATACCGCTGACGACGACGATGACGGCGCTCCCTTAACGATATGAAGACATAATC